>JBKJMF010000266.1:0-14244 GCA_046596525.1 Devosia sp.
TTCTGGGGACTGAGCTTCAAGCTCAACTCGGCAACACTCGTGCCGCGCCCCGAGACCGAACTGCTGGTCGAGCGCGGCCTCGAAGTGATCGGCGCCCTCGACAAGGCCCGCATCCTCGATCTCGGCACGGGCACCGGCTGCATCCCGATCTCGCTGCTTACCGAATATTCCGACGTCAGCGCGGTCGCGGTCGACCTCTCCACCGAGGCGCTGGAGATGGCACGCTTCAATGCCAACCGGCACGGCGTCGGCAGCCGCCTGACGACACTCAAGGGCTCGTGGTTCGATCCGCTGGAGCCCGGCGAGCGCTTCGACCTCGTCACCTCGAACCCGCCCTATATCGAGACCGCCGAAATTGCCGGGCTGATGCCCGAGGTGCGCGAGCACGACCCGCGGCTGGCGCTCGATGGCGGGCCGGACGGGCTCGCCGCCTACCGGGCGATCGCCGCCGAGGCCGGATTATTCCTCGCGCCCGACGGTGTGCTGCTGCTCGAAATCGGCTCCAGCCAGGGGGTGGCGGTCAGCGATATCTTCGTCGGTGCGGGCTTTGCCGAGCTGGAAGTGGCACGCGATCTTTCGGGTCACGACCGGATGGTTGTCGCCCGGCTCAGCTCCGGCTCTTGAGTTTCCGTTAGGACAGCCCATATTTTCTGCTTGGAAAGGCGGGGCGAACCAGATAGGTTCCGGGTGCTGTCAACGGTGCGAGCAGATCGCGCCAAGGTGACGGCCACCCGCTCATCGGCGAAACTGCATTTGGCAGTGTTCGATTCTCGGACGAGGAACCGAGGCGCCTTGATGAGCAACAAGTGGTTCAACACGCGATAGCTCAGGCACCGCTGGAACGAGACTGCCCGCGCCCCTATTGGCGCCTGCGGCCCCCGGTGCCGATGTCCCCATGTTGCCTTCAGTATTCTTTTCCAAGGCTTGAAAAGAGACGATGAGACCTAACCAGCAGAATAACAACAACAACAATAACAACAAGAACCGCTCTCGCGGTCGGAACAACAACAATGGCGGCCGTAAGCACGGCAACCCGTTGAGCCGGAACTACGAGAGCAATGGCCCCGACGTGAAGGTGCGCGGCAACGCCTCGCACATCGCCGAGAAGTATCTGCAGCTCGCTCGCGATGCGCAGTCCTCCGGCGATAGCGTCATGGCCGAGAATTACCTCCAGCATGCGGAGCACTATTTCCGCATCATCTCGGCGGCACAGCCGCAGCAGGGCCAGCAGCGCGACCAGTTCGGCCAGCCGACCAACGAGGACGATTACGACGACGACTTCGAGCCGATGAACGATCGGTTTGCGTCGCCGGAGCCGCGCCAGTTCAACCAGCAGCCGCAGCAGCAGAACGACCAGCAGCAACCGCAGCAGCAGTCGATTCCCGGCAGCGAGCCGGTGGTGCTGGCTGCGGTCGAAGTTGCAGCCGCCGCGCCGCAGACCGCCGAAGGCGATGCGCCGCAGGCCGAAGGCGAGCCGCGCCGTCGCGATCGCCGGCCGCGCCGCCGGTCACGCGGGCAGGGCGGTGAAGGCGGAAACGATCCCGCCGGTGCACCGCAGCCCGACGTCGGCGAACTGCCGGCGTTCCTTACGGCCGGTACTACTACACCGGCCGAGTGAGGCTGAGGCCCACACGAAATTCGACGAAGGCCGGGGTCACTCCCGGCCTTTTGTTTTGTCCGGGGCTTCCTATATCTCGGTCGAGACCGGGTAGCGCCGCCGAGCGGGCATCCAGTCTTGATCTGGTTTGATCGATTCCAATGCGGTTTCGTTTGAGCCAAATCAACGCTTCAGGCGTTGGATACGTGCCTCTTGAGGGCGGTCCGGCGTGCCAGACGAGGAGAGTTGAATGAATATCGAGAAGTACACCGAGCGCGCGCGCGGCTTCATCCAGAATGCGCAGCAGCTGGCGCTCAGCACCGGCCATCAGCAGTTCGCACCGCTGCACCTGTTGAAGGTGCTGCTGGACGACGACGAGGGCATGTCGGCCGGCCTCATCACCAAAGCCGGCGGCGACGCCAAGATTGCACGGGCCGAAACCGAAGCGGCGATCGCCCGCATTCCCAAGGTCTCCGGCGATGCCGGGCAGCTCTATCTCAGCCGTGAACTGGCGCGGGTTTTCGATACGGCCGAAAAGGCTGGGCAGAAGGCCGGCGACTCGTTCGTCACGGTCGAGCGGTTGCTGCTGGCGCTGGCGGTCGAGAAGGATATCGACGCGGGCAAGATTCTCGCTTCTGCAGGTGTAACCCCGCAGGGGCTGAACGAGGCGATCAACGAGATCCGCAAGGGTCGCACCGCCGATTCCGCCTCGGCCGAGAACAGCTATGACGCGCTGAAGAAATACGCACAGGACCTCACCGCCGCTGCCCGCGAGGGCAAGATCGATCCGGTGATTGGCCGCGACGAAGAGATTCGCCGCACCATCCAGGTGCTCAGCCGCCGCACCAAGAACAACCCGGTGCTGATCGGTGAGCCCGGCGTCGGCAAGACCGCCATCGTCGAGGGCCTCGCGATCCGCATCGTCAATGGCGACGTGCCGGAATCCCTGAAGAAGAAATCGCTGCTGTCGCTCGACATGGGCGCCCTGATCGCCGGCGCGAAGTATCGCGGAGAGTTCGAGGAGCGGCTGAAGGCGGTACTCAACGAGATTTCGTCTGCCGATGGGCAGATCATCCTGTTCATCGACGAGATGCATACGCTCGTCGGCGCCGGCAAGACTGACGGCGCGATGGATGCCTCAAACCTCTTGAAGCCGGCACTGGCTCGCGGTGAACTCCACTGCGTGGGCGCGACGACGCTCGATGAATACCGCAAGCACGTCGAGAAGGACGCGGCACTGGCCCGTCGCTTCCAGCCCGTGTTCGTCGATGAGCCGACGGTCGAGGACACGATCTCGATCCTCCGCGGGCTCAAGGAAAAGTACGAGCTGCACCACGGTATCCGGATCTCGGATGCGGCCATCGTTGCCGCCTCGACCCTGTCGAAGCGCTATATCGCCGACCGGTTCCTCCCCGACAAGGCGATCGACCTGATCGACGAGGCGGCGGCGCGGCTGCGCATGGCGGCCGAGTCGAAGCCGGAAGAGCTGGACGAGCTCGACCGCCGCATCATGCAGCTGAAGATCGAGCGCGAGGCGCTGAAGAAGGAGACCGACGACGGTTCGAAGACCCGACTCGGCCGCCTGGAGCAGGAGCTCGCCGACCTCGATGAGCAGGCCAATGCGCTGAACACGCGCTGGCAGGCCGAGAAGGTGCGCATGCAGGGGTCGCAGAAGCTCAAGGAAGAGCTCGACAAGGCCCGTACCGATCTCGAACTGGCGCAACGGCAGGGCAACCTCGCCCGCGCTGGCGAGCTGGCCTATGGGGTGATTCCGGGCCTCGAGAAGCAGATCAAGCTGGCCGACGATCCGAACGGCGACGGCAAGCCCGAAAATCCCATGGTCGAGGAGGTGGTGACGCCCAGCCACATTGCGGGCGTGGTCAGCCGCTGGACCGGCATTCCGGTCGATCGCATGCTCGAAGGTGAGCGTGAGAAGCTGCTCGCCATGGAAACCGAACTCGGGAAGCGCGTCATCGGCCAGGCTGAAGCCGTCGAAGCAGTGGCGAAAGCCGTGCGCCGTGCCCGGGCGGGCCTGCAGGACCCCAACCGGCCGATCGGCTCGTTCATGTTCCTCGGGCCAACCGGCGTCGGCAAGACCGAGCTCACCAAGACGCTGGCGCAGTTCCTGTTCGACGACGAACATGCGCTGGTCCGGCTCGATATGTCGGAGTTCATGGAGAAGCACTCGGTCGCCCGGCTGATCGGCGCCCCTCCGGGCTATGTCGGCTATGACGAGGGCGGCATGCTGACCGAGGCGGTGCGGCGCCGGCCGTACCAGGTCGTGCTGTTCGACGAGATCGAGAAGGCGCATCCGGACGTGTTCAACATCCTCCTCCAGGTGCTCGACGATGGGCGGTTGACGGATGGGCAGGGGCGGACGGTGGATTTCCGCAACACACTGATCATCATGACCTCGAACCTTGGCTCCGAGTATCTCGTCAACCTCAAGGACGGCGAATCGGTGGAACTGGTGCGCGGCAAGGTGCTGGACGTGGTGAAGTCCTCGTTCCGGCCGGAATTCCTCAACCGGATCGACGACATCATCGTCTTCCACCGGCTGCAGCGGGACCATATGGGTGCCATCGTCGACATCCAGCTCGGCCGGCTGCGCAGCCTGCTCAAGGAGCGCGACATTGCGCTCGAGCTGACCCCGGCAGCGCGCGAGTGGCTCGCCAACGAGGGCTACGATCCGGCCTACGGCGCACGGCCGCTGAAGCGCGTGATCCAGCGCGAGGTGCAGGACAGGTTGGCCGAGGAGATCCTCGCCGGCCGGGTTGCCGATGGGCAGGCCGTCGTGATCGATGGTGGCGAGAGCGGTCTGTTCCTGAAGCCCGGTGGCGTCGCCGAACAACCCGCTATCGACGCCGCGGCGTAAGTCTCAAGGGGTCGGTCCGCACGGGTCGGCCCTTCTCTACTTACGAATGTGACCGGAACCATTTAAGAACAAAGAAGGAACGAAACGAGGGATTCGGCGATGAACGGTGCTCACGAGATCGACTTGTTGAATTTCCAAGCATCGACAACGTCAGCAGTCGTCAGTTCTTCTCGCTGCTTTCTGCTGGACCTCCGTCAGTTTCAGCCCGAGCTACGACGAAATCCGCGGCGCCGGCCTGCTCGCCGGGGTCGAAAGCGGCGCGACGGTGAAGAGCGCGGCGCCGCTCGCCGTGATCCGTACGACAGATTTCGAGGTCGCGAAACGCGCCGTTATTGCCGCGGGTGGGGTGATTACCCTGCCGCTGTTCGAGTATCCTGGCGGGCGCCGGTTCCATTTCCGCGAGCCTGGCGGGAGCGAGCTCGGCGTGTGGACGCGGGACGAGTAGCCGCTACTGCGGCAGCGCCGGCCGACAAGGAACAGCACGATCCGCAGAGCCAGCGTCCCCGCAATCCGCGGGATGGTGCGCCAGAAGCTGCGGCGTTCGGGCCGTGCGTCGACGGAACCCCGGTGCAGCAGCCAGATCAGCGCAATGCCGACCACCGCAAAGATCAGCGTCGCGAGAAAGCCGGTGGTCACCAGCGTGATGAGGATGCGGACCAGCACGTTGCCGAGTGCGGCTCTGGTAGCTGAAGATGTCCTGATGGTCGCGCCAGCCGCGCTGGAAGAGATCGGCCAGCACCAGCACGACCGGGTAGGAGAGGAACGCGACGAGCACGCCGGCAGTCGCACCGCGCACCAGGGTGAAGCGAGCGGCGCCTGCGCCCCAGCAGAAGCCACCAGACGAAGCACCCGGTGAGAAACACCCCGGCAGCCAGCGTGGTCCAGGTGACGTCGCCGCGCACGTCGTCGACGACGTCGAGAATCTCGACGCCGGTGAGCGGGACCGCGATCAGCGCGGCCACAGCAAAGGCGATACCGGCGATCAGTGTCCACCACGGGTGGCCGGAACGGCGTAGCGGGCGGCTGCTCTGCGGGTCGCTCATCTCGGCCTCACCTCATCTTCGGCCTGAGGTGCAATACGCGCTGTTACAGTAGTGTTTAACATCGCCGCCGGAAGCTACGGGTGGCTTAATCCCGACGGTCGAGATTGGCTGCGATTTCTCATGCCGGGGCGATGTTCTTCTTTACTGGCGCGCGCGAGACTACTCTCGAACGCAGATCGAGACGCCGCCAATGGTTCTGCTCCTCGCCGGGCTCCACATTGCCCTGCAACTGTTCTTTGTCGGACGGGCGCTGCTGCGGCCCTACCGCGAGCCGGTGTCGCGGCTCGCCTGGGTGGTCATCATCGTCGTGGCGCCGCTGGTCGGGATGATCGCTTACGTGCTGGTCGGCGAGACCAATATCGGACGCACCCGAACCGCGCGGCTGTGCAAGGCGCTCGACACGCTGCCGCCACTGGCCGGCACGCCCGGTGTCGAGGCGGAGCTACCGGAGGGCGTTGTACCGCTGTTCCGCGCCGGCACCTCGGTCAGCGGTTACCCGCCGGTCGCCGGCAACAGTGCCGTATTGCTCGAGAATTCCGATGCCGCCATCGATTCTATGGTGGCCGATATCGACAGCGCCGCGGACCACGTGCACCTGGTGTTCTACATCTGGCTGCCCGACGGCAACGGCCTCAAGGTCGTGGCCGCGCTGCAGCGCGCCGCTGCCCGTGGCGTCACCTGCCGGGCGCTGGCCGACGATGTCGGTTCGCGCACCATGATCCGCTCCGAATATTGGCGCGCCATGCAGGGCGTCGGAGTGCTGCTGGCGCGCGCCATGCCGGTCGGCAATCCGTTGATCGGCGCCATCTGGGGACGCATCGACATGCGCAACCACAGGAAGATCGTGGTCATCGACAACCGCATCACCTATTGCGGCAGCCAGAACTGCGCCGATGCCGCCTTCTTGCCCAAAGCCAAATATGCGCCATG
Source organism: Devosia sp. (assembly GCA_046596525.1). Classification (GTDB taxonomy): domain Bacteria; phylum Pseudomonadota; class Alphaproteobacteria; order Rhizobiales; family Devosiaceae; genus Devosia_A. The sequence goes on from JBKJMF010000266.1 coordinate 6,446, forward strand.
GGTCGATATCATGGTGCGCCTCGAAGGGCCGATCGCCCGGCAGAACCAGCATCTGTTCGCCAGCGACTGGATGGGGCACGGCGAGGACGATCTGACGGCGCTGCTACAGCGTCCGCTGCTGCCGCCGCAGCCCGGGTTCGTTGCGCAGGTGATCGGCACTGGTGCCACGGTGCGTCCCTCGGCGATGCCGGAAATCTTCGTCTCGGTGATGAACGCGGCGCGCCGTGAACTGGTGATCTCGACGCCCTACTACGTGCCCGACGAAACCATCCAGGCGGCGCTCTGCGCCAGCGCTTATCGCGGGGTTGAGACCACCTTCATCGTGCCGCGGCGCAACGATTCCTGGATCGTCGCCGCCGCCAGCCACAGCTACTATGCCGAGCTGCTCGAGGCAGGGGTGATGATCCGCGAATATGTTGGCGGGCTGTTGCATTCCAAGACCATGACGGTCGACGGCGAGATCGCTCTGATCGGCTCGGCCAACATGGATCGGCGCAGTTTCGAGCTCAATTTCGAGAACAACATCCTGTTGTCCGACCCGGCGCTCGCGGCCGCACTGCGCCAGCGCCAGCAGAGCTACATCGATGCTTCGGTGCCGGTCAGCACCGCGGAAGTCACGGCATGGAGCGCGCCGCGGCGCATCTGGAACAATACCGTCGCCATGCTTGGCCCGGTGTTGTGAGGCAATCACGCTAAAATTGCGCCGCGAATATTGATCGGTTGGCGGCAGCAAAGCTGCAATCCTCCGCCACATGACCATGCGGGCGCTGGCTGGAGGAGAAGGTGCAGGTACCCAAAACTGGCTGAAGCGGCTCCTCAACCGGTTTTCGCAGCTGGGGCTGGTGGTCGGCGCCATCCTGTTCTCGCTGGCTCTCACGCCTTCATTGCTGCCGCGTGACGCGCTGATCCAGGGCGTGCTGGCCGGCTGCACGTTCGCCGTCGGCTACGGCATCGGCGTGCTGCTGGAATGGCTGTGGCACTATATGGGGTTCAAGCTTCCGGCCTCGAGGTACACGCACCGGCTGAAGCTGGCGGTCGCCGCCGGATGCCTCATCCTGATGGCCGCCTGCCTCTACCAGACCAGCGGCTGGCAGAACTCGGTCCGTGCGGTGATGGGGATGGAACCGGTCGAGTCGGGCCTGCCGGTTTGGATCCTGCTGATCGCGCTGGTGCCTGCCGCGATTCTCATCTTTGTCGGCAAGCCGTTCGCCTCTGGCGTCGGCTTCGTTTCGCGATGGCTGGTGCGCTACGTGCCGCGGCGGGTGGCGCTGGTCGCGAGCCTCGTGGTCGTCGGCCTCGTCGCGAGCACGCTGTTCAACGGCGTACTGCTGCGCGGCGCCTTGCGTGCCGCCGATGCGTTCTCCTTGCAGCTGGATGGTATCGCCGGACAGCTCGGCACGCCGCCGACCGATCCGCTGCGCTCGGGCAGTGCGCAATCGCTCATCGCTTGGAGTTCCATCGGCCACGACGGTCGCATCTATGCCGACTCGGGGCCGACCAAGGCGGATATCGAATCGGTCATCGGCCGGCGGGCGCTTGCGCCGTTGCGGGTGTCGGTTGGCCTGCGGTCTGCCGAGACCACGGAAGCACGGGCAGCACTTGCGCTGGCCGAGATGCAGCGCATCGGAGCGTTCGGCCGCTCGGTGCTGGTGGTCGCCCGCGGCTTTATCTCAGCGGCCTCAGCCTCGGCGCGCACGCCTCGCAGGCCTCGACCCAGTTCTTCGACGTGCTGCAGGATCCGTTCCAGGGGGCGCTGTGGGTCGGTCCGCCCTACACCAGCGGCATCTGGCGCTGGGCCACCGATAACCGGCAGGCGGGTACGCCCGAATGGCTGCCGAAATTCGGCAACCAGACGACCATCCGCTTTACCAACCAGGGCGGCGATCTGGATGTGTCCGGCGTGCCGTGGGGGCCGATGCGCATCGCCTTCCTGCAGCATGCCAGCGACCCGATCGTATTCTTCAGCTTCGCCGCGCTGCATCGGGAGCCGGATTGGCTGCGAGGCGAGCGCGGGTCCGATGTGTCGCCGATTCTCAACTGGTATCCGGTGGTCACCTTCCTGCATCTGGGCATGGACATGGCGCTGGCGCTCGATGCGCCGCCCGGCCACGGGCACGACTATGCGCCGACGGACTACATTGATTCCTGGCAGGCGCTGATCGAACCGGCCGGCTGGGACGACGCCGGCATTGCTCAGCTGAAGGCGGCCATGGTCGCGCGCTTCGCGGCTGCGGCGGACGAATCGGCGCTCGCCAAGTGAAAGCGAGCGGGCAACTGGTGCGATCGACCCTCGCATGCCGAGGGCGCGAACCGAACTGGTCTATCCGGCGTTGCTCGAGAGATGCAGGGGCGCCAACCGCCCGTACAGTAGGCTTCGATAGTCGAGCCGGGTTGCCACTGGATCGAACCTGCGATAAGAACAAAACCGGAACAGGAGTGCGAAGAATGAAGCAGCGCTACCAGATCGACTACCTCGAATTCCCCTCGACCAGTACGCAGAACAGCCACCGCTTCTTTGCCGAGGCGTTCGGCTGGGCGTTCACCAGCTATGGCCCGTCCTACGAGAGTATCAACCACGCGGGCATCGACGCGGGCATCGACTCGGGCGAGGGCCGGACGGAGAAACCATTGGCGGTGATCCGCACCGAGGACCTGGAACTGGCCGAGCGCGAAGTGCTGGCAGCCGGTGGCGAGATCACCAAACCGGCCTTCGATTTCCCCGGCGGCCGGCGATTCCACTTCCGCGAGCCCGGCGGCAACGAACTCGCCGTGTGGATCGAGAAGGCGTAGGCTTCGCGCTCAGCCGCAGGGAACCGGGGATGAACGACGTCAAATCGAGTGCCGCGCCGGCCACCTTCTGTCCGGCGCAGAGCCGCATCTATGTGCTGGTCGCCGCCATCCTCGCCTCCTCGATGGGGTTCATCGATGGCTCGGTGCTGTCGATTGCGACGCCGGCGATCCGGGCGGATCTGGGCGCCAGCCTTGCCGACGCGCAGTGGATCTCGAACGCCTACATGCTGTTTCTCGCCTCGCTGCTGCTGATCGGCGGCGCGGCGGGCGACCGCTTCGGGCTGAGGAACGTCTTCGCCATCGGCATCGTGCTGTTCGTCGTGGCGTCACTGGTCTGCGCGGTGGCGCCCAACCCGACGTTCCTGATCGCGGCTCGCGCCGTGCAGGGGCTCGGGGCGGCGCTGATGGTGCCGGGCAGTCTTGCCATCATCGCCAAGGCCTACCCGCGCGAGGAGCGCGGCAAGGCCATCGGCCTGTGGTCGGCATTCTCCTCGCTCACCACGATTCTCGGGCCGGTGATTGGCGGGTTCGTGCTGACCACGATGGGCGACTGGAGCTGGCGACTGGTGTTCGCCATCAACCTGCCGCTCGGCGGCATCGCGCTGGCGCTGCTGTTCTGGAAGGTGCCGGCCGATCAACCGGAAGCCGGGCGACGGCTCGATCTGATCGGTGGCGCGCTGATCACCGTGGCACTGCTGATGATCGCGCTGGGCCTGACCGGCACGGGGGGCAGTGCGCCGGTGCTAAGCCACGTGCTGGTCTATTGCGGCATCGGCATCGCGGCGCTGATCGCCTTCATCTGGTGGGAAGCGCGCAGCAAGGCGCCGATGCTGCCGCTCTACCATTTCAAGAACGTCGCCTTCTCGGGCGCGCAGGGCCTGACCTTTGCGCTCTATTTCGCGCTGTCGGCCGTGATTTTCTTCCTGCCGATGACGCTGATCGGCGGCTGGGGCGTCACCGCGGCCGAGGTGTCGATCGCCTTCCTGCCGTTCGGCATCGCGCTCACGGTCCTCTCGCCCTATGCGGGCCGGCTCGCCGACAAAGTCGGGCCCGGGCCGATGATCACGCTGGGTGCAGCCATCGTCGCCGTGGCCTTCGCGCTGCTTGGACTCCTGGCGCCGCTACAGAGCGTCTGGCTCGGGGTGCTGCCGCTCACCATCCTGATGGGCCTGGGCATGAGCGCCGTGGTGTCTCCGTTATCGACCGCGGTGATGACCGCCGTCGAGGACCGAGATACCGGCCTCGCCTCGGGAGTCAACAACGCTGTTGCCCGTGTCGCGGGTCTGCTGGCGGTGGCGCTGATGGGAGGCGTCGCGGCGTTCGTGTTCGAGCGCTCGCTCGGTGGGTTCGCGGAACTGCCGGTGTTCTTCGGCATGCAGCCCGATACGGCGCTCGCCGCCGATGCCGAAGCGGCGCGGCAGGGTGCCAACAATGCTGCCTTCGCCGCCATCGCCTACTGCAACGCTGCGCTGGCACTGCTCTCGGCGGTGATCGCCTGGTTCACCCAGGAGAACAAGCTGAGGAAACGGCCCGCTGCCTGAACTTCCCCACCGGGTCATCCCCGCGAAAGCGGGGACCTCCGTTTACGATCGAGTCTCGGGCATGAAAACAGAGGTTCCCGCTTTCGCGGGAATGACATCGAGTTCCTGGAGGGCTTGGGGTTCGGTCCGAACCTACTCGATCGACGCCACGGTCATCGGCGCGGCGTCGCGCTTCATCAGGTCGCGGATCTGGGCGATGGTCTGCTCGAAATTGCCCTCGTATTGCGCCTGCAGCGACTTGTCGCGCGGCAGCTTCACGCTCAGCGGGTCGACGAAACGGCCGTTGACCTTGATCTCGAAGTGCAGATGCGGGCCGGTGGAATTGCCGGTCGAGCCGACATAGCCGATGATCTGGCCCTGGCGCACCTTGGTGCCCGGTTTCATGCCGTCGGCGATGCGGCTCATATGGCCGTAGCCGGTCTCGAAGCCATTCACGTGTCTAAGTTCGACCTTCTTGCCGTAGCCCGAGGCCCAGCCGGCCTTCTCGACCACGCCGTCGCCCGAGGCGTAGATCGGCGTGCCGCTCTTCGACGCCAGATCGACGCCGGTATGCATGCGGCGCGATTTGAAGATCGGGTGGACGCGATTGCCGAAGCGGCTCGCGAGCCGACCGCCACCCTGCAACGGCCGGCGAGTCAGGAACCGCTTTCCGGTCTCGCCGTCGGGGTCGTAGAAATCCACCGTGCCGTCATCGGTCCGGAAGCGAAATAGTTCGCGCGTCGAGGTGCCGAGCTTCAGGCCCACATAGAGCAGGTCCTGGTGCCCATTGGCGTCCTTCTCGGTCTCGAGAATCTCGATCGAGTCGCCGGCGCTGATGCGCTTGGTCAGGTCCACGTCGTAGGCGAACATGGCGACGATGCGAGAGGTGATTGCGTCGTCGATGTCGTGCTTGCGCGCCGTCTCCCAGATCGAGCGGTAGACCGAGGGCAGGTTGTTGACGTTGATTTCCTCGGTGTCTTCTTCCGGGAACTCGATCTTGGGCGGCTCGAGGCCGAGCACATAGCTGCCGCGGTCGGTCAGCGCGGCAGTGGCCGCATGCTTGATCTCGCCGGACGTGGGATCAGGGAAGTAGATGCTGAGCCGGTGCGGGATCAGCGTCTGCGAATTGCGCGAGGGGCCCATCAGGATGCGGAGGCGGGCGCCACCCGGCACACTGGTCGACGACAGCACGTTCTTCAGCGTCGCCGAAATCATGTCGTAGGTCTGTGCGTCGAAGCCGTTCTTCAGCAGCGGCTCCTTGAGCCCGCCTGCTTCGCGCACCGTGACGACGCGCTCCGAGCGACCGAGCCCGGCTTCTTCGGCGAGTTTTGTCTTGGGCAGGATGCTCACATTCTCGGCGACGCCGGAGAGCCCGCCATCGGTGACGATGCCCAGGTCGCGCACGCCGGTGTCGGGCGCGGCATAGGCCAGCGCCGTTTCACCCTCGCCGCCGCCTTCGGCAAACAGATTTTCAACCGTCAGCCGCACGAAGTCCGAGGCGCTCTTATCCGAGATTGCCGTCGCCGGCACATAGCTGGCGGGCAGGGCGGCAGTCTTGATCTGCACCTCGCCTTCGACTTCGGCGCCATAGATCTCGGGGTTGGCGACGTCGTCGCCATCGGCGACCACCGGCTGGCTCGCGTCGATCATCGCCACCGGGTCGTAATCGGGTATGTCGCCGGAGAGCGCCGTCGCCGCGGTAGCGAGCGTGGCGCGGACGCGCACGAATGGCTGTTTGCGGATCAGGGCCCGACCGTCGACAGTTTCGCGGATCGAGGCTTCGACGATCTCAAGCTCGGACCGGGTCTTGGCCACCGGGCGGATACGATCGCCCTTCACCTGGGAATCGGCAGTGGCCTCGGCCGGCTTGGTGATGAGCTGCAGCGCCTCATAGGCGGTGGAGAACGTATCCTGGCCCTCGAACGACACATAGAGCGCGGCGCCCATCAGCAGCACCGAGGTCAGGCCGGTCATCACGGTGCCGGTGAGCCAGGCGAAGCTGAGCTCGCGGCCGTGCGGGATTTCGCCGTCGGTGGATTGCACGGTCAGTGCCGGGCCGTCCTCGAAGCCGCTCGCTTTGAGGAGCGCGGCGGTGCGATTGCGCTGTGTTGGGTTCAACCCGGTTCGCCTGCTGCCCTAATGCCCCGAGACCAGAAGCAGTGCCGCGCACTCACGCGCGAGTCAACTCACTGGCCGTGTCTCTTGGTGGGAGGACAATACGGCAAAACTAGGCCTCCGGCGCGGATCGCCAGAGCAAGTGCACCGCAATGCAGGCGGGGAGTCGGACGAGAATCCGAAGCCGAACGCGTCCGACGCAGGATCTTTCGATCGATTCAGGCGGGTGTAGCGATTTCCACAGGGCCTCCGAGCCCGGATCTTCCCCTTGAACGCACAGCCGTTGGACACCAGATGACAGTCCCTACGCGCGCGTGCTATATAACGCTCGTGCGCAGGCGGCTGGCGGCCCGCCCGGCGTGAATCGAAAAATGTCGTTTTCGTCATGTTGGGCTGTTGACACCCCTGAAGGTGCCCCCTATAACCCGCCCACCGCTGATGAGGCGGCGCCGAAAAGCGCCAACGAAATCGACGGTAAGCCTCTGAAAAAGCTTCTAAATTCGCGATTTCAGGTTTTCAGAATTCGGACCTTCCGAAAGATGAAAATAGGGTGTTGACAGACTGAAACGTCTCGAATACAACCCGCCACGTTGACGACGCCGAGCACTAGCTGCTCCCACTGTTCAACGATCACTGAAAGGGCAGACTTGCTGCCGGGCAACCGGAAGATAGGTTTCTGTTCTCTAAGAATTCGGAAGCGACTGCTTCCACCGACGCCGCCGACGAAAGTCGCAAACGGGGTCAGCTCTTTGACATTGTGAAGATTGGAAGAAAGAGAAACGTGGACGGCGAGGTTCTTGCGGTCTGATCGTGAGATCAGGCAAATAGACTTCGACGGTACGTTTTCTCAAGAGGTACATACCACTCACACGGACTTCGGTTCGTGGGTGTAAGGTGTGTCCTCGTCAATTTGCATCGCAAGGTGCAAACGCAAAACGTGCTTGCGTCGACCATAGTCAGATTTCAAACTTGAGAGTTTGATCCTGGCTCAGAACGAACGCTGGCGGCAGGCTTAACACATGCAAGTCGAGCGCTGTAGCAATACAGAGCGGCAGACGGGTGAGTAACGCGTGGGAATCTACCTAGTTCTACGGAACAACACAGGGAAACTTGTGCTAATACCGTATACGCCCTTCGGGGGAAAGATTTATCGGAGTTGGATGAGCCCGCGTTGGATTAGCTAGTTGGTGGGGTAAAGGCCTACCAAGGCGACGATCCATAGCTGGTCTGAGAGGATGATCAGCCACATTGGGACTGAGACACGGCCCAAACTCCTACGGGAGGCAGCAGTGGGGAATCTTGCGCAATGGGCGAAAGCCTGACGCAGCCATGCCGCGTGAATGATGAAGGTCTTAGGATTGTAAAATTCTTTCA
>JBKJMF010000529.1:0-5224 GCA_046596525.1 Devosia sp.
CGCGCCTTGTCGACCAGCATGCCCACATCCTGCAACTCGGGCTGCAGTTGGGCGATCCCCGCATCGACCGTCGCGAGGTCGAGGATATTGTCGATCAGCACGCCCAGCGTGGCGCTCGAAGCCCGGATGAAGTCGGTATAGCTGCGCTGCTTCTCGTTAAGTTCCCCCGCGGCGCCAGAGGCGAGCAGGTCGGCAAATCCGATGATGTTGGTCAGCGGCGAGCGCAGTTCGTACGAGACGTTCTGCACGAACGCGTCCTTCAGCCGGTCGGCGGTGATCAGCGCGTCGTTGCGCTCCTTCAGCACCCGCTGGTAGTTGGCGCTCTCGGTCACATCGAGGAAGGTCATCATCGTCTGCCCGTCGGGCAGCCGCACTACGGCATAGTCGATCAGCTTGCCGTCGGCCCGGGTGATCCGGCCCTGCCGGTCCGAGCGCGTCGGATTGAGGTCGATGATCGAGCGCTTCAGGTCGCGCCAGATCGTCGCCCCGTCATCGGGCAGCGCCCGCGAGGCGGCTTCGGCGATCTGGTCGATATGCGGCGTCTCGCTGAGCAGGTTCGCCGGCAGCTTCCACAACGTCGACAGCTTGGGGTTGGATAGTGTTAGCCGGCCATTGGTGCCGAACACCGCCACGGCCTCGCTCAGCGCGTTCAGCGTCGAGCGCTGCACGTCCAGCACCACCTTGTGCTGGCTCTTGAGGTTCAACTGGTCGGTGATGTCCTCGAAGACGTAGATCACCCCGCCCTTTGGCCCGGCGGGGGCGGCGATCACCTGCACGGTGCGGCCATCGGGCAGGTGCCAGGGCTCGAGCTCCTTGGGCACACGCAGCTGGTACGAGGCGAGGTGCCGCGCCCGCCACCCCTGGTAGTCCGGCTCGTTCGGCAGCTTGCCGTCGGTGCGGAGCTTGTCGAGGATGGCACGCTCGTCCATGCCGAGCTTCAGCCAGTTGGGGTCGATGTCCCACAGCGTGCAATAGGCGCGGTTGAACTGCACCAGTTCGCGACCGGCGTTGAAGATGGCGATCGGCGTCGCCAGCGCATCGATGATCGCCGAGAGGTGCGACAGCCCGGCATCGCGCGGCGCGCTGTCCTGGCGGGCCTGCAGGTATCCGGCGGAGCCGCCATTGACCGGGAAGTCGACGACTTCGAAATCGCCGATCTCGCCCAGCGTCACCATGGTGCTCTGGGGCTTCCTGGCATCGCCCAGCACGGCGCGGTTGCGCTGTAGCAGGCCGTAGTCGACCAGCTCCGCCGGCTGCGTCTCGCTGGTCTTGCGGCCGAGGGCCCGGGCCAGGTCGTGGTAGGCGGCGTTGGCGAACACCAGCCGGCCAGTGCCGTCACGGAGGAATGCCGGCTTGCCGAGGCTCGCAAGGACCGTGCGGGCGGTGTTGTGGTCCGTGGTGGCAGCAGGCGCCGTGACCTCGGCCGTCACGATCTCGGCACTCGGCTGGATCACTGCTGGCCGCAGCCGCAAGGCAGCGCCGTTGCCGAGCAGCGAGCCCGAGGCGCGTACGGTCCGGCCATCGGTTGCTTTCAGCGTCAGCTCGAAGCCACGGCCGCCGACCCGCAGCGTCTCGATGGCGCGGGCGATACGGTCGGCATCGGCATCGCCGAGCCAGGAGGCGAAATCCAGCACCGCTTCGGCGCGTCGCCCGGGCGGCAGCAGGGCGGAGGCCTGGCCGAGGAAACGCGGGCCTTCGCCGGCGTTGGCCCACAAAACGATGATCTCGCGGCCACCGGACAGCAGCGCTTCGTACTCATCGACACGGGCCCGGAGCCCGGCGATCTGCTCGGCGGCACGATGCCGGGCCAAGCGGTTGTCGCGCAGCATGCGGCGCAGCAGCGCCATGGCGATCAGTGCGAAGGCGCCGGCGCCGAGGGCGATGGCGACGGGCGCGGCGCCCATCACGTTGTTGGCAGTGATCCCTTGGGCAAGGGCAGGCGACGCGCTCAAAAGGGTTACCAGACTCGCTGATAGACCCGCGAATCCCCAATCGTTCCGGACCCTATCCGGCGCCATATACTGCCCCTAACCGATTTGCCGTTCATCGCCGCCCGAATGGCACGGCGAACACCGCACTTGCTGCCGCGCCGAGCCCCACTGATTCGCCGCGTATCCGGAGGGTCAAAACGCGTAACCACCGAATCACCGGACATTAGCGGGCCGGGAATCGCACAAAAAGAGTCTAATTGTATGTGAACAGCGGGGATCGAGGTCACTAGGGGTGTTGACCTGAGTCCGAACAGTGAACGCTTCGTTAACGCCTTGGTGATTTGCGGGGATAATTTTCCTGCGAAAGGAAAGGGCGCCCCCAGGGCGCCCTTTGGAAGGTCAGTGGCAGTGTCGCAAATCAGTAGCGGTACTGCTCGGATTTGAACGGGCCGGTCTCGCTGACGCCAATATACTCCGCCTGGTTCTTGCTGAGCTTGGTCAGCTTCGCGCCGAGCTTGGCGAGGTGGAGTTCCGCGACCTTCTCGTCGAGATGCTTGGGTAGCACATGCACGGCCTTGGTCAGCGTCTCGCCATTGGTCCACAGCTCGATCTGCGCCAGCGTCTGGTTGGCGAACGAGGCGCTCATCACGAAGCTCGGGTGGCCGGTGGCGTTGCCGAGGTTGACCAGGCGCCCTTCCGACAGCAGCACGATGCGCTTGCCGGCCGAAAGCTCGACGATATCGACCTGCGGCTTGACGTTGGTCCACTTGAAGTTGCGCAGCTCCGCAACCTGGATCTCGTTGTCGAAGTGACCGATGTTGCAGACGATCGCCATGTCCTTGAGGTTGCGGATGTCGTCGAGGCTGACAACATCCTTGTTCCCCGTGGCGGTGACGACGATGTCGGCGCGGTGCGCCGCCTCCTCGAGGGTGACGACCTCATAGCCGTCCATGGCCGCCTGCAGCGCGCAGACCGGATCGACCTCGGTGACCAAAACGCGGGCGCCGGCGCCGCGCAGCGACTGCGCCGAGCCCTTGCCCACATCGCCGTAGCCGCAGACGATCGCCACCTTGCCAGCCATCATCACGTCGGTGCCGCGGCGGATGGCGTCGACCAGCGATTCACGCGTGCCGTACTTGTTGTCGAACTTCGACTTGGTGACGCTGTCGTTGACGTTGATCGCCGGGAACGGCAGCTCGCCCTTCTGCTGTAGCTGATAGAGCCGCATCACGCCCGTGGTGGTCTCCTCGGAGACGCCGCGGATGTTGGCGCGGATCTTCGAGTAGAATTTCGGGTCCTGGGCCAGGCGCTTCTTGATCAGCGCGAAGAAGATTTCCTCTTCCTCGCTATGCGGATTGTTCAGCACCGACGGATCGGTCTCGGCCTTGGCGCCGGTCAGCACCAGCATGGTGGCATCGCCGCCATCGTCGAGGATCATGTTCGGGGTCTGGCCATCAGGCCATTCCATCATGCGGTCGGTATAGTCCCAGTACTCGACGAGACTCTCGCCCTTCTTGGCGAACACCGAGATGCCGGCGGCGGCGATCGCTGCGGCGGCGTGGTCCTGGGTCGAAAAGATGTTGCAGCTGACCCAGCGGACGTCGGCGCCCAGCGCCTTCAGCGTCTCGATCAGCACGGCGGTCTGGATGGTCATATGGAGCGAGCCGGCAATGCGGGCGCCCTTCAGCGGCTGCTTGGCGGCATATTCCTCGCGGATCGCCATCAGGCCGGGCATTTCGATCTCGGCCATGCCGATTTCCTTGCGGCCGTAATCGGCAAGACCGATATCCGTGACCACATAGTCGTTATTGCTGGCCATCGGCCTGTCTCCGTCAATCGCTGGTGTTGGGGCCTTATACTGAAGGCGGAGGGCGCTATCAACCGGGATATAAAGAAAGCTTTATGTCTCTCGCGGCTGCCGCTCGACGTAGCGGACCCGCCGGCGCCGGAATGGCAGCAGCAGCACGCCGACCAGCGCGGACAGCGCCAGGTAGCCAACCGCGAACCCGGCTCCGGCGTAGCTCAGGCCCTCCACGGTTATGGGGACGGCCGGTTGGTAGTCGCTGAGGGTGCGACGGCCGATCTCCGTATCGAAATACTCCGGCATCCGCGCAAAGCGTTCCCAACCGGCAGCGCCACGCACTTCCGCGAGTGTCGACGAAAGCTCTTCGTAGCGGCGGAAGGTCCGAGCCATTGACTCACCGCGGGCCGCAACGAAGCTGTCGCCAGTCTTCGAATAGCGGTCGATGGCCTCGTCGAGCGTTAGCCCAGCTTCTTTCGCCGCCGTTTCGAACTCGCTAGTGATGATCTTCAGCTCATCGACGGCTCCACCGAGCCGCTGGGAGTATTGCTGTGCATATTCAGGAAATTGGCTGAGGCAGGCGCCGAGTGCGAGTCCGCCAATGATGCCGAGCGTTCTGCGCATCCAAGTCCTCCATACCCGCCTGCAACGGCGTGATCGCTGGTGGCGTTCCGAATATAGGAGCTTGCGGTGAGCGAGAGGATAACTGGCGTCAGGCCGCGGCGCCGTCGGAGTCTTCGTCGAAGCCGTTATTGACCAGCGTGGTGATCGCGTCGAGCGCCTCTCGGGCCTGTTTGCCGGTCGCTTGCACGAGGATGGTGGAGCCGGGGCCGGCGCCCAGCATCATCAGGCCCATAATCGAATTGCCGCTGACCGCCTGGCCGTCGCGGACCACCTTGATTTCGGCATCGAAGCATTCGGCAGTGCGCACGAAACGCGCCGAAGCCCGGGCGTGCAGGCCCTTGCGATTGACGATGGTCAATTGCTGCGCAAGCGCCCGATCCGAACCAGCTGCGGTATCCATTGCGTCAGAATGCCGGATTTCGGGTTAGCCGCCAAGCGTCTCGCTGGCGACGTTGATGTATTTCCGCCCCGCCTCGGCCGCTTCCTTCACCGCCTGCTTGATTCCGAGGTCGGCGCGGATCCGCGCCAGCTTCACCAGCATCGGCAGGTTCACACCCGCGATTACCTCGACTTCGCGCTGCTGCATGATCGAAATCGCGAGGTTGGACGGGGTACCGCCGAACATGTCGGTGAGGATCACGACACCCTGGCCCTGGTCGGCGGCATCGACGCATTTGAGGATGTCGTTGCGGCGCTCCTCCATGTCGTCATCAGGCCCTATGGCGACGGTTTCCACCATCTCCTGCGGGCCGACCACATGTTCGAGGGCGGATTTGAATTCAACGGCGAGCGCTCCGTGCGTCACCAGAACCATGCCGATCATGCAGTATCCCCAAAGTCTCGCAGGTTCCGGCCGGGCAATACGCTT
>JBKJMF010000545.1:0-7747 GCA_046596525.1 Devosia sp.
CCTCGCCAAGGTGACGCGCGGGGAGCCTTCGCTCCAGGGAGCGTTTATCGAGTATGGCGGGAACCGCCATGGCTTGCTCGCCTTCTCGGAAATCCACCCGGACTACTACCAGATCCCGGTCGCCGACCGCGAAGCGCTGCTGCGCGACGAAGAGCACGACGAGGAAGAGCACGAGCGTGAGCACGCCGCGGCGCAGACCAGCGCGCCGGCAGAAGTTTCGTCCGACGGTGACTCGCATGACGACGCCGAAGGCGACGACGAGCACGGCCACATCGAGCAGGCGCCGACCAGCAACGAGCCGGTCGAGAGCGTTGGTGGTTCGGACGCAATGGACGACGTGCAGGAACGCCGCCGTCCGTCGCAGCGCCGCCACCAGTACAAGATACAGGAAGTGATCAAGCGCCGGCAGGTGATGCTGGTGCAGGTGGTCAAGGAAGAGCGCGGCAACAAGGGCGCGGCTCTCACCACTTATCTGTCGCTCGCCGGCCGCTATTCCGTGCTGATGCCCAATACCGCCCGTGGCGGCGGCATCTCGCGCAAGATCACCAATGCCGCAGACCGCAAGCGCCTCAAGGACATCGTTGGGGATCTTGAAGTGCCGCAGGGCCAGGGCATCATCCTGCGCACTGCCGGTGCCAGCCGCACCAAGGCCGAGGTGAAGCGCGATTTCGAATACCTGCAGCGCCTGTGGGAGAACGTCCGCTCGCTGACGCTCAAGTCGCAGGCCCCCTGCCTTGTCTACGAGGAAGGCTCGCTGATCAAGCGGACCATCCGCGATCTCTACAACAAGGATATCGACGAGCTGTTCGTGGCGGGCGACGACGCCTATCGCGAAGCCAAAGACTTCATGCGCATGATCATGCCGAGCCACGCCAAGAACGTCGTGCTCTACACCGAGGACGCGCCGCTGTTCTCGAAGTTCAACGTCGAGGGCCAGCTCGACCAGATGTTCTCGCCGCAGGTCACCCTGCCGTCGGGCGGCTATCTGGTGATCAACCCGACCGAGGCGCTGGTCTCGATCGACGTGAACTCCGGCCGCTCGACCAAGGAACACAATATCGAGGATACGGCGCTCCAGACCAACCTCGAGGCGGCGGAGGAAGTCTCCCGCCAGCTCAGGTTGCGCGACCTGGCCGGGCTGATCGTCATCGACTTCATCGACATGGTGGAGAACCGCTCCAACCGTGCCGTCGAGCGCAAGCTCAAGGACGCGCTGAAGAACGATCGCGCCCGCATCCAGGTTGGCCGCATCAGCCATTTCGGCCTGATGGAGATGAGCCGCCAGCGCATCCGCTTCGGCGTCGTCGAAAGCTCGACGCACAAGTGCCCGACCTGCCAGGGCACCGGCCTCGTCCGCTCGGTTGAGAGTCTCGCGCTGATGGTCATGCGAAATGTCGAAGACCACGTGATGAAGAAGCCCGGCCAGTCGATCAACCTTCGGGTTCCGACCGACGTCGCGCTCTACATCCTCAATTCGAAGCGCGGCACGCTGAACATGCTCGAGGCCAAGTACAGCCTCTCGATCACCATCGTCGCCGACGATCACGTCGGCCCGTCGCACTTCGCCATCGAGCGGGGTGAGGCGCGCCTGACCGATCGTGCCGAGACAGCCGGCACGCATGTCCGTGTCGACACCACCACGATCATCGACGCCGATGCCGAAGCGGCTGACGCAGCGATCGAAGATGAGGACGACGAGGAAGACGAAGTCGCCGCTGACGCAGGTGGCGAGCGTCCGGCTCGTACCGATGAAGCTGGCGGCGAGCGTACCGGCCGCCGGCGGCGTCGTCGCCGTCGCGGTGGCGAAGCCGGCGACCGTCCGGTCCAGGCCCAGCAGCCGCAGCAGCAGCGCCAGCCGGTCGAAGCCGCCGCGTCCGAGGACGAGGCCGAGGACGGCGAAGGCGATGAAGCTCCGCACCAGGCCGGCGAAGGCGCCGTGGGTGAGGATGGCGAGCCGCGTCGCCGCCGCCGTCGTGGCCGCCGCGGTGGTCGCCGTAACCGTCGTGACGGCGAGGGCGTCGAGCAGCGCGATGGTGCTGTTGCCGAGCCGGCAGCCGAAGAAGCCGTCGCTGCCGCTGATGCGCCGGCCGTAGAAGTCGTGGCTGAGGCCCCGGCTACTGTCGTTGCCGAGGAAGCGCCAGCCGAAAAGCCGAAGCGCGGTCGCCGCAAGAAGGCCGAGCCGGTCGCAGAGGAGTCTGCTCCCGTCGTAGCCGAGGAGGCCTCTCCGGTGGTCGCCGAGGCGGCGCCGGCTCCCGAGCCGGAAGCCGAGGTCGAGGATGCTCCGAAGGCGAAGAAGCCAAGGGCCCGCAAGCCGAAGGCCGCTCCGGCCGAGGCCGTGGCCGCAAAGGCTGATCCTGCGGAAGTCGTGGCTGAGGTCGCCACTGCTCCCGCACCGGAACCCGAGGCAGCTGCCGCCCCCGCACCGCGTCGCCGCGCCAGGAAGGAAATCCCGGAAGGCGAGATCGTCGTGAGTTCGGCAGCCGCAGCCGAAGAAGCGCCGGCAGAAGACGCCAAGCCGAAGAAGGCCGGCTGGTGGCAGCGCCGCCTGGGCCTCGGCGACTAAGCGCCGGTCCATCCACTGAATCGAAAAGGGCGGGATTATCTCCCGCCCTTTTTCGTTCTTGGCGCGACCTCAAGTGGCTGGGAACCCGACGGCCATAGGCTCCGTCCGTTCGTGCTTGCGGATCAACCCAACTGACCGCGCAACCCCGGCGGTAGATGCCGGAACACCAGGTCCTCGGGGTCCTGTCGCGGGGCAAGCTCATCCCGCACTGCCCCGAGGCGCTCGGCCACCGCGATCGAGCGGTGGTTGGCAGGATCGAAATAGCTTACGACGCTATCGAGCCTTAGTTCAGTGAACGCCCAGTCGCGCAGCGCCACGGCCGCCTCAGTAGCGTACCCCTGCCCTTCGAAGCCGTCATAGAGCAGCCAGCCCAGTTCCTTTTCGGGAAATAGCGGTCCGTGATTGATCCCCACCTGCCCTGCACACTGCCCGGTCGCCGCCACATCGATCATCAACGCGCCGTGCCCGAACATCGTCCAGCAGGCGATATCGTGGCAGAACAGGCCCCAGGCCCTGGCCTCGTCGAACGGCCCACCCATTCCCACTGAACGCGGCGAAGCCATCAGCGCCCGATAGGCGTCGAAATCCGCGATCGTCGGGGCCCGCAGCACCAGCCGCGCCGTCCGAAGCGTCGGTATCACGCCGGCTTTCATCATCGCTTCCTCAGGAAGTCACCGATCCGGTTCAGGCCCTCATCGATCGTCGCCCGCGTCCCAGCATACGAAAACCGCACGAAGCGGTTGCCGTTCAATCGGTCAAAGTCGATGCCCGGGGTGGCTGCGACGCCGACTTTGTCGAGCATCTGCATGCAGAAGCTCAGCGAGTCGTTGGTGAAGCGGGAGAAGTCGACATAGGCGTAGAAGGCGCCGTCGCCCTCGTTGGCCGAGGCAAGGCCGAACTGCGCCAGCCCTTCGGCCAGCACATGTCGGTTCACCGCGTACTGCGCCTTCTGCTCTTCCGAGTACGCCCGCTCGCCGAGCGCCACGCGGCCGGCGATCTGGCTCAGGGTGGGCGCGGCGATGAACAGGTTCTGCTGCAGGATGTTGGTGCGGCGGTTGAACTGTTCCGGCAGCACCATCCAGCCGACGCGCCAACCGGTCATGCAGTAGTACTTCGAGAAGCTGTTGATGATGATGGCATCATTGGTGAACTCGAGCGCCGAGACCGACGGCGCCCGGTAGTCGAGGCCGTGATAGATCTCATCGGAGATGAAGCGCACGCCGAGCCGGGCGCAAACCTCGACGATCTCCTTCAGCGCCTCCCGCGTCACCGCCGCCCCGGTCGGGTTGGCGGGCGATGCGAACAGCAGCCCGTCGAACTTTTCCCGGGCGTAGGCGGCTTCGACGTCGGCGGCGGTCAGGCGCCAGCCGGCAGCGGCGGAGACCGGGATCTCGACCGCCTCCATGCCGAGCCCGTCGAGGGTGTTGAGATAAGCGGGATAGCCCGGTCGGGTCACCGCGATCTTCGCGCCTCGCCCGAAGGCGCCGAGAAATGCAAGGATGAAGCCGGAGGATGAGCCCATCGTCACCACGATGCTCTCGGGATCGACAGTGACGCCGTGCTGGTCGCGGTAGTAGTTCACCAGCTCGCGGCGCAGTTCGATCTGCCCCGCCGAGTGCGTGTAGTGCTGCGGCAAGTCGAGTGCTGCAGCCACTGCCTGGCGCACGCCCGGCGCTGGTGGCGCTCCGGGCTCGCCCGATTCCATGTGCATCACCGTCCGGCCACTCGCCTCGACGAGTTTGGACCGCGCGGTGATTTCCATCACGTAGAACGGCCGGAGGCCGGTGAGTTTGCCGAGGTCTTCCATGGCGCCTTGGCTACGGGAATTGCCGCGCCGCCTCAACTAGAATTGAAGCCGCGACGCCGCCGCTAGCCACCTCTCAATGGCAAATTCATCCTAGTCTGCTACAGAGGGCCAAACACAGCCGTCTCGGAGACTACATGCCGCGCCTCACGACCATCCTCGTCCTGCTCGTCGGCGTGCTTGCCGGTGGCCTCGGCGCATCGCTGCTGACACGCCCCAATGTCGATGAAACGGCGGCGCGGGCGATTGCCGAGGACGTGGTGGCCAAGGCGAAGCCGGAACCGGGCCTCACCACTTCGGCGGTGGAGACGATCGTCGCCGACCTGATCGCCCGCCAGCCCAAGCAGGACCTGCCGCAATCGACGGCGGCGCTCGACCAGTCGACGCTGAACCCGATGATCGAGGACTACCTGCTGAACAACCCGCGCATCCTGCAGAAGGTGTCGGCAGCCCTCGACGCGGAGCTTACCGCCGAACGGGCCGCCGCCACGCGCACCGCGCTCACCGAGCTGAAGACCGATATCTACGAGGGCGAAGATCACATCGTGCTCGGCAACCCGAACGGCGATGTCACCCTGGTCGAAATGTTCGACTACAATTGCGGCTACTGCCGGCAGGCCCTGCCGGATCTCGCGACGCTGCTCGATACCGACAAGAACCTGAAGGTGATCCTCAAGGAATTCCCGATCCTGTCGCAGGGCTCGATCGATGCGGCGCGCATCGCCGTGCAGGTCGCTGATACCGATGTCGACTACTGGGCGTTCCACCAGGCGCTGTTCACCAGCCGTGGCCAGGTCGACAAGGCAGCGGCACTTAAGGCCGCGTCCGACCTCGGACTGAACCCGATCACCCTCGAAATGGGGATGAACAACCCCGAGGTCGTGGCGGTCATCGAGCAGAGCTACCGCATCGCCGACCGGCTGAAAATCACCGGCACGCCGACCTTCATCATCGGTGAAGAGATCATTCCGGGCGCCATCGGACTCGAGGCGCTCAAGACCCGGATCGCCAACATGCGCGCCTGCGGCGCCACGGTGTGCCCGGCAACCGATCAGCCGGGCTGATCCGACCACCTTCCCCGCCGCAAATCCGCCCTTTTTCGTGCATTACTCCGCGCCACGCTTGCGCCCGCTGGGGGGCCAGTGCAAAAGGCACGAACCATGGCTCACCGCGTTCTCGTCCTCAACGGCCCGAACCTCAATATGCTCGGCACCCGCGAGCCGCAGACCTACGGCACGCAGACGCTTGCCGACATCGAGAAGATGGCGATTGCCGAAGGCAAGACGCTGGGCCTCGAGGTCACCTGCAAGCAATCGAACATCGAAGGCGAGCTGGTTACCTGGATCCAGCAGGCGCTTGGCAATTTCGACGCCATCGTCATCAATCCCGGCGCCTATTCGCATACCTCGATCGCCATTCACGACGCCTTCCGTGCGGTCGGGTTGCCGGTGATCGAAGTTCACCTGTCCAACATCTACACCCGTGAGGCGTTCCGCCATCACTCCTACGTTTCGCCGGTGGCGACCGGGGTGATTTGCGGTCTGGGCGCTACCGGATATAGGCTGGCGCTCCACGCACTGGCCGAAAAACTCTAAGAGGCAGAATATGACCAAGGCGTCCCCCAATTCCGATCAGGAACTGATCGAGGCCATCGCCAAGCTGCTCAACGAGCAGAATCTTGCCGAGATCGAGATAGAGCGCGACGACCTGCGCGTCCGCGTCACGCGTTCCTATGCGACGCAGGCGGTGCAGCAGGTCGTGGCTCCCTCCTACGCTCCTGCGCCGGCAGCGTATGCCGCGCCCGCTTCGATGGCTCCTGCCGGCTCCGCGGCTGGCATTGCCGCGGCGAGCGACGACCTCAGCTCCAATCCGGGCACCCTTACTTCCCCGATGGTCGGCACCGCCTATCTCTCGCCCGAGCCGGGCAAGCCCGCCTTTGCAAGCGTCGGCACCAAGGTCACCGAGGGCCAGACGGTCCTCATCATCGAAGCGATGAAGACCATGAACCAGATTCCGGCGCACCGCTCGGGCACCATCACCCGCATCGTCGTCGAAGACGCTTCCCCGGTCGAATACGGCCAGCCGCTCGTCGTCATCGAGTAACGCGGCATGTTCCAGAAGGTCCTCATCGCCAACCGCGGCGAGATCGCGCTCCGCATCCTCAGGGCCTGCAAGGAGCTCGGCATCCAGACGGTCGCCGTCCACTCGACCGCCGATTCCAACGCCATGCATGTGCGCCTTGCCGACGAAAGCGTCTGCATCGGGCCGCCGCCGGCCAAGGACAGCTACCTCAATATCCCGTCGATCATGGCGGCATGCGAGATCACCGGCGCCGACGCCGTGCATCCGGGCTACGGTTTCCTCTCGGAGAATGCGCGCTTTGCCCGCATCCTCACCGAGCACAAGATCACCTTCATCGGCCCCTCGTCGCACCATATCGAGATCATGGGCGACAAGATCACGGCCAAGAAGACAGCGGTGGAACTCGGCATCCCGGTGGTCCCCGGCTCCGAGGGCGAGATCAAGACGCCCGAGGAAGCCATCAAGCTGGCCAACCGGATCGGCTATCCGGTCATCGTCAAGGCGACGGCCGGTGGTGGCGGGCGTGGCATGAAGGTGGCGCTGAACGATGAGGAGATGTCGATCGCCATCTCCACGGCGCGCACCGAGGCCAAGGCTGCCTTCGGCAACGACTCCGTCTACATCGAAAAATACCTGCAGAAACCGCGCCACATCGAGGTCCAGGTGATGGGCGACGGCAAGGGCAACGCCGTGCACCTCGGCACCCGCGACTGCTCGCTGCAGCGCCGGCACCAGAAAGTGCTGGAGGAAGCTCCCGCGCCGACCGTGCCGATGGATCAGCAGCGCGAAATCGGCGAAGTCTGCGCCGCCGCGATGCGGAAGCTGAAGTACTCGGGCGCCGGCACCATCGAGTTCCTCTACGAGGACGACAAGTTCTACTTCATCGAGATGAACACCCGCCTGCAGGTGGAGCACCCGGTCACCGAGCGCATCACCGGCATCGATATCGTTTACGAGCAGATTCGCGTCGCCTCGGGCGAAACGCTGTCGATCAAGCAGCAGGACGTGCAGTTCAACGGCCACGCCATCGAAGTGCGCATCAACGCCGAGGACCCGCAGACCTTCGCGCCCTCGCCGGGCAAGATCAGCTTCTATCATCCGGCCGGCGGCGTCGGCGTGCGCGTCGACAGCGCCGTGTACCAGGGCTACTCGATCCCGCCCTACTACGACTCGCTGATCGGCAAGCTGATCGTCTACGGCCGCACCCGCGCCGAATGCCTGCAGCGCCTGCGCCGCGCCGTCGACGAGTTCGTGGTCGACGGGGTGAAGACCACCCTCCCCCTGTTCCAGCGGCTGAT
>JBKJMF010000553.1:0-7176 GCA_046596525.1 Devosia sp.
CGTCCGCGCCTGCGACCTGATCGGCGGGGCGCTGCGGGA
Source organism: Devosia sp. (assembly GCA_046596525.1). Taxonomy (GTDB): domain Bacteria; phylum Pseudomonadota; class Alphaproteobacteria; order Rhizobiales; family Devosiaceae; genus Devosia_A. The sequence goes on from JBKJMF010000553.1 coordinate 40, forward strand.
GTCGATCCCATTCGCCAGCTACCTGTTCTACCGCTACGGCAACGAGAAGAACGGCTTTGGCGACGAGTTTTCGGCCGAGGCGCTGGTAACGGAAGCAAAGCGCCAGAAGGCGCTGCACGGCTTCAAATCACACAAGCTCAAGGGCGGCGTGTTCAAGCCCGAACACGATGTAGAGGTGTTCTCCGCCATCGCCGATGCCCTCCCCGGCGACCGCTTCCGGCTCGACCCCAACTCGGTCTGGTCGGTGGAAGAGTCGATCTGGGTGGCGAGCCAGATCGGGCACATCCGCAACGACTATTTCGAGGATCCGTGCTTCGGGCTCGAAGGCATGCGCCGGCTGCGCGAACGCATCTCCATCCCGACGGCGACCAACACCGTGGTGGTCAATTTCGAGCAGCTCGCCGCCTGCATCAAGCATGATGCGGTCGATGTGATCCTCCTCGACACGACGTTCTGGGGCGGGCTGCGCCAAGCCTACAAGGCCGGCCAGGTGCTCGAAACCTTCCAGTTCGGCGCCAGCGTCCATTCGTCGGGCGAGCTTGGCATCCAGCTCGCTTCGATGCTGCACCTGGGTGCGGCGCTGCCCAACATGAGCTTTGCCGCCGACGCGCATTACCATCACCTGCTCGACGACATCATCGTCGGTGGCAAGCTTAGATATGTCGACGGCGAGATCGCGCTGCCCAAGGGGCCGGGGCTCGGCGTCGAGGTCGACCGCGAGAAGCTAGCGCAGTACGCCGCCTATTACCGCGAGGTCGGCGGTTACACCTACGACCGCGATCCGCAGCGTCCGGACTGGTACTCGATCCAGCCCGAGATGCGCTACGCCGACCCAGCCGGACGATAAGAGGCCCCATGGCAACCGTTACCCTCCGGGACATCATCAAGATCTACGGCGACTACGTCGCCATCAAGGGCGTCGACCTCGACATCGAGGACGGCACGTTCGTGGTGCTTGTCGGGCCCTCCGGCTGCGGCAAGTCCACCATCCTCAGGATGATCGCCGGGCTCGAGACGATCTCGCATGGCGAACTGAAGATCGACGACAAGCTGGTCAACGACTTGCCGTCGCGCGATCGCGGCATCTCGATGGTGTTCCAGTCCTACGCGCTCTATCCGCACATGAGCGTCGCCGACAATCTCGGCTTCGGACTTCGCATCAGCGGTGTGCCGAAGACCGAGATCGCGCGGCGGCGGGGCGAGGCGGCGAAGATGCTGGGGCTCGATCCCTACATGGATCGCCGGCCGTCGCAGCTCTCGGGCGGGCAGCGTCAGCGCGTCGCCATTGGCCGCGCCATGGTGCGTGAGCCGAAGGTGTTTTTGTTCGACGAGCCGCTGTCGAACCTCGACGCCAAGCTCCGCAACCAGACGCGCATCGAGATCAAGCGGCTGCAGCGGCAGCTCGGCGCCACGGTGGTGTTCGTCACCCACGACCAGGTCGAGGCGATGACGCTGGCCGACAAGATCGTGGTGCTGAACGATGGCCGGGTGGCGCAGATCGGCACGCCGCTCGAGGTGTTCGAGCGACCGGCGAACATCTTCGTCGCCGGCTTCATGGGCGCGCCGTCGATGAACATGCTGAAGGCCGAGGTCGGCCAGGGAGCCTCGATCCGCGCCGGCGGCATCGACATCCCTGTGCCGACCGATCGGTTCAACCTGCCGCAAGCCGGAACGCCGGTGACTCTGGGCATCCGGCCCGAGGACATCGTGCCGGAGGGACACGGCACCCGCCCCGACCTCGGCGCCGACTTCAGCGCCGAAGTGAGTTTTGCCGAAATGCTCGGCAACGAAAGCCTGCTGTTCGGCGATTTCGGCGGCACCGAGATCGTCGCACGCATGCAGCATCCGCGCGCGCTCGAACCGAACCAGTCCGTGCGGTTCCGCATCGATGGCACGCGCGTCCACGTGTTCGACAACGAAAGCCAGAATTCGCTGCTCCGGTAACGGGCGGCGGAACAACGACAAGGGAGAGAGACATGTCGTTTACCAGGACTATGACCACGGTGGGCCTTGCGGCCCTCCTGTCAGCCGGCGCCGCACAGGCGCAGGACCTGATCCTCAACTCGGACAAGACCGAGTGGAATCCGGGGATCACCGCGATGATGGACGCTGCCGGCACCGCCGCCGGCGCCAAGGTCACGGTGCAGGACATCACGCCGACCGACAAGTATCAGGCCTACATGCAGACCTCGATCGCCGGCAACAATGCGCCGGCGTTCTTCACCTGGTGGAACGGCCAGCAGTTGAGCGACCTGGTGGCGACGGGCATTCCCGCCGACCTCAGCGCCAACTGGGACGCGGCGATCGCCAATGGCGACTATTCGGAAGCGCAGCGCGAACTCGTCAGCGTCGACGGCAAGCCCTATGGCGTGCTGCTGAACGTCGCTAACTGGGTGGTGTTCTACAACACTGCGGCGTTCGAGAAGGCCGGCATCGCGGCGCCCCCCACGACCTGGGAAGAGCTGATGGCCGACGCCGACAAGCTGAAGGCAGCGGGCTATACCCCGTTCAACGGCCCGACCTCGGGCGGCTGGATGCCGTTCATCTGGTTCAGCCAGCTGGTGCTCGGCGGCGACCCGGACGCGTTTGTCGGGCTGACCGACGGTACGGTGCCCTATGACGGCCCGGCCGTGCAGAACGCCTTCAAGATCTGGGGCGAAATGTACGCCAAGGGCTACTTCACCGACCCGCGCGAGCAGGACGACCAGAAGTTCTTCGTCGACGGCACTGCCGCCATGTACCTGATCGGTGACTGGCATTCGGGCTCGTTCGCCGAGGCCGGGATGGAGCCGGGCGTCGGCTTCAAGACCTTCCTGATGCCGTCGCTGTCGCCGGATGTGCAGCAATCGGTGATCGTCGAGGCCTCGCCGATCGTCGTCTCGAAGGCGGCACTCGATGCCAACCCCGAGCTCGCCAAGGCGGTGCAGTCGATGATGGGCGTCGACGCCTCGAACGCGCTGGGTACGAAGATCCAAGTCTACAACGGCAACCTCAAGGCCGCGGCGCCCAACGCCACGATCCAGGCCAACAAGGACATGGTGGCCGCCGCAAAGCCGCGGGCACTGGTGCGCTGGTGGGAAGCCGTGCCGTCGCAGATCCAGGGTGATCTCGTCGCCGCCATGGGCGCCTTCATGTTCGATCCGACACCGGAACAGGCCGCCAAGTCGATGGCCGACATGCAGGCGATCAACGCCGACTACTGGGCCAGCAAGTAACCAGGTTCCTCCCCAGCCGGTCGCGCTCCAGGGCGCGGCCGGCACCCTCATTCGTCGGAGCCAATCGATGATCACTGCGTCGGCCCTGCTCAGCCCGGAAGTTCTCAAGGAAGCGCGCCGGCGCGAGCGTCGGGTGGCGTGGCAGCAGACCCGCATCGCCTGGCTGTTCATCGCCCCGGCGGTGCTCATGGTGACGCTGTTTCTGCTCACTCCGGTGGTGTTCAACGTCATCCTGAGCTTCACCAAGTGGCAGAAGTTCACCGGGCTCGACCAGTTCGCCGGCTTCAACAACTACGCGCGGCTGTTCCGCGTCCCGTATTTCTCGGAGGCGCTCGGCAACACCGCAATCTGGGTGGTCGGTGCCGTCATCTTCCCATTGGCCGTCGGCCTCGGGCTGGCGCTGCTGTTGCGCAACATCCCGTTCCAGGAAACGTTCAAGAGCCTGTTCTTCCTGCCGCGCGTGCTGGCGCCGACCGCGGTGGCCGCCATCTGGTATTATGTCTATGCGCCCAGAGGCGTACTCAATTCCGCTGTTTCGGGCATCACCGGAACGCCGTTCGATTTCGGCTGGCTGTTTTCGCCCGACACCATCACCGGCTCGGTGATCGTTACCTTCGTCTGGCAGACCGTCGGCATCACCATGGTGCTGCTGCTGCTCGGGCTCGCCGCCATCCCCAAGGATCCGGTGGAAGCAGCGCGCGTCGATGGCGCCTCGAACTTCCAGATCTTCCGTCACATCGTCTGGCCGCTGCTGCTGCCGACGGTGCTGGTGGTCACTATTCTCAACGTCGCGGCGGGCTTCACCACCTTCGATCTGCTCTGGGTGATGGCGACCTCGTTCCCCGGCAAGCGCACCCTCTCGCTGGCGGTCTACATGTATTACGAGTCCTTCTCCAACGGCGCCTGGGCCTATGGCTCGGCAGTCGCCGTGGTGCTGGGCGCCATGGTGATCACCGTCAGCGCGGCGCTCGCCGTGGTGCAGGCGCGCGTCACGCGCAACATCCGCTAGGAGCGCCAGATGGCCGTGGATATCAGCAACCAGCAGTTCATTTCCGGGCTGATCGAAAAGGAAAAGCGGGCGCAGCGGCAGGGTGGCCGCTGGCTGGCGATCCCGATCCTCGTGCTCGCCATCGCCTACCTGACGCCGCTCTATTACCTGTTCGTCACGATCTTCAAGACCTCCGAGGAGTACGCCAAGAAGGGTGTGCTGGAGCTGCCGAGCTCCCTCGCCCCGATCGTCGACAATGCCGTGCAGGCATGGACCATCGCCAATCTCGGGCAGGCGGCAATGAACTCGTTCAGCTACGCGCTGGTCGGCGCCGTAATCTCGGTGTCGTTCGCAGCGGCGGCTGCCTACGGCATGACGCGGCTGCACCTGCTCGGCGCGAACGGCTGGTTCATGCTGATCTTCACCGGCACGCTGTTCCCGTTCCAGATGTATCTGGTGCCGCTGCTGTTCGGGTATCAGCGCATCGGGCTGATCAATACCTGGTTCGGCATGCTGCTGGTCTATGTGGCGATCTGCATCCCGTTCCCATTGCTGGTGCTGCGCAACTCGTTCTCCGCCATCAGCCGCGAGGTCGATGAGGCGGCGCGCATCGAGGGCGCCAGCGAGTGGCGGGTGTTCATCTCGATGATCGTTCCCAATGCCATGGGCCCGCTGATCGCGCTGTTCCTCCTGCAGTTCACGTTCATCTGGAACGACCTGCTGTTCTCCTCGATCCTCGCCAACGGCATCGAAGTGCGCTCGGTGATGGTCGCACTGCAGTCCTTGCAGGGCACCTATTCGACGCTCGGGCCCAACGTGGTGATTACCGCGACGCTGATTTCGAGTATTCCCACGGTTCTGCTCTTTGTCGCCCTGAGGAAGTACTTCATGGCCGGGCTGCAACTGGGGACCAAATGACGGCGGAATGCACATGAAAGCGCCCAGGGCGATGTCGGCGGCGAAATCGGCGGCAGCGGAACTTGGGGGCGACAGCACCTACAGCCCACGCCAGGACGGCGGCTCGATCGCCAGCCAGGTCTACGATCACCTGATGCAGAAGATCCTCGATATGGAGCTGCGGCCGTTCCAGGAGCTGTCCGAGGCGCGCCTCGCGGCCGAGTTCGGGGTCAGCCGTACCCCGGTGCGCGAGGCTTTCGCCCGCCTCGCCCGTCGCGGGCTCGTCGAAATCCTGCCGCAGCGCGGTACGGTGGTGTCGCCGCTGAGCGAGAACCTCATCGCCAAGTCGCGTTTCATCCGAGAAGCCCTGGAGCGCCCCCTCGCCCGCCTCGCCGCCGAGCGGCTGACGCCCGAGATCGCAGCGCTGCTGAAGCGCGAGATCGTGCTGCAACGAACCTTCGCCGGCTTGGGCGACGATGAGGACTTCCTCAAGTCCGACGACCGTTTTCACGCGCTGATCGCCAAGGCGGCGGGCTTCGAGACCATCTGGGACGACGTGCGCGAAGCCAAGTTCCACATGGACCGCATCCGGCGGCTGTCGCTGCTCAGCCAGGAGCACATGTACTTCATCGTCGGCGAGCACGAGGAAATCCTCGCCCGGCTGCAGGCGCACGACGCCAAGGGCGCCGACGAGAGCATGGCGGTGCACCTCATCTCGGTAATGCGCGAACTCGACGTAATCCGCGCCCGGCACCCCGAGTACTTCATTCGCGAAGCCGTCGACCACTAGTCAGCCGAGGCCGGGTACCGCCGCGACCTTGCCGCTCAACTGGGCCCCGAGAAAGAGGCTGGCGGGGAAGGCGCGGACAACGCCGCGCATAAGCCTCGCGGTCAGTGGGCGCGAGGCGAGGTCGGCCAGTACCGATGCGGTGAGGATGCGCAGGGCGAACTGGTTGTGCCAGGCGGCAGCGTAGCGGTGTCCAGCCGTGTCGCGTCCGGCTTCGTTCCAATCGGGTACCCGCGCCAGTTCCGACGCCAGCAGCCAGCCCGATTGCAGCGCCATGGAAATGCCTTCGGCGATGATCGGGTGCGACTCGCCAGCGACGTTGCCGACGCGGAAAATGCCGCGCGCGTAGCAGTCGCGGATACCGGGCTGGATCGGCCCCGCTGCCAGCCATCCACCATCGACGCTCGCCTCGCGGAGGACCGCCGCGACGCCGGGGCAGTTGGCTAGGATGTGCCGATACACGGCCTCCCCGGCGGGCAGACCGCGGTTCGCTGCGCGGATGGTGTCGAGATGATCACGGCGGATGCAGCACGACAGCGACATCCGATCTTGGTCCGCCCAGACCATGCCGCCATAGCCGCCGGGAAAGGCCAGCAGGGGCATCAGGTCGTGCGGCAGCGCCGAGCCCTTGAAGTGCGCCTTGAAGCCGAGGAAATCGGACGGACGGTGCTGCTTTTTCACCTGGGTGGAAAGCGCGCCCGGCTCCCATGACCCGTGCGCAGCTACGAGCACCGGCGCGACCAGCGTGCGCCGTTCGCCGGCGCTCTCGATCGTCACGGCCATCTCGTCGCCGTAACGGGAGCTGATCACCGCCTGCCACGGCTGCCACACCGTAGCCCCCGCCTCCGCTGCCGTCTGGAGCAGCAAAGTGTCGAGCACATCCCGCCCGAGCGCCCGGCCGAACGGATCGGCTGAGGCGCGCGGCATCCTCGCCTCGATGCCCGGGCCCCCGGCAAACAGCGCCAGGCGCCGAATCTCCGGCCCCGCGAGACCGCGGACCGCGTCGCCGACTCCTAGCCGGTCGAGTAGTGCCAGGTTCACCGGCGAGATGAACTCACCACAGACCTTGCTGCGCGGGAACGCGCTCTTTTCGACGATGGCGACAGCGCGCCCCTGCCGCGCCAGCGCGATGGCTGCCGACGATCCGGCCGGGCCGCCCCCAATGATGATGGCCTCATATCTCATGGTGTCGCGCTTCCGTCTGTCGAGTGGGCGGAAAAGACATGCGTGAATGGCCCAACCGCGCCCTC
>JBKJMF010000554.1:0-6774 GCA_046596525.1 Devosia sp.
ATCGCCGGCGTCAGCTTCGTCGGCTCGACTCCGATCGCCCGCTACGTCTATGCCCAGGCCGCCGCCAGCGGCAAGCGCGTGCAGGCCTTTGGCGGCGCCAAGAACCATATGATCGTCATGCCCGACGCCAACATGGACAAGGCCGCCGACGCCCTGATGGGCGCCGGCTACGGCTCAGCCGGCGAACGCTGCATGGCCGTCTCGGTTGCCGTCCCGGTGGGGCGCGAAACCGGCGACCGGCTGGTCGCCGCGCTGAAGCCGCGGATCGAGGCCTTGCACGTCGGCCCGGCCGCCGATCCGGCCTCGGAGATGGGTCCGTTGATCACCCGCGAAGCGCTGCAGCGTGTTCTCGGCTACATCGAAACCGGCATCGCACAGGGCGCCGAACTGGCGGTCGACGGACGTGGCTTCCGGCTACAGGGCTACGAGGACGGCTTCTTCGTCGGACCGACGCTGTTCGACCACGTCACCGACGAAATGGACATCTACCGCGAAGAGATCTTCGGGCCTGTGCTTTCGGTCGTCCGCGCCGATACCTACGAGGCGGCACTCGATCTGCCGATGCGCCACGCCTACGGTAACGGCGTCGCCATCTTCACCCGCGACGGCGACGCCGCCCGCGACTTCGCCTCGCGCATCAATATCGGCATGGTCGGCATCAACGTCCCGGTCCCGGTCCCCCTCGCCTACCACTCGTTCGGCGGCTGGAAGGCCTCCTCGTTCGGCGACCTCAACCAGCACGGCACCGACTCGATCCGCTTCTGGACCCGCACCAAGACCATCACCGCCCGCTGGCCGTCCGGCATCAAGGATGGCGCCGAGTTCCAGATGCCGACAATGAGTTGACGCGGACGTCTCCGAACTGCTGCAACCCGCATGACGATCGCAACCCCGTAGCTCTGAAACAGCTGGGCCTCCCGCGCTTTCGCGAAGGAGGCCCACAACTGAGATCGTTTGGAGCTTACTTCAGCATGCCGGTCTGCACCGAACCCTGCAGCTGCCGCTGGAAGATGATGTAGGTGACGAGCACCGGCAGCACCGTGATCACCACGGCGGCGAACAGCGCCCCGAAGTTCACTGCGTAGCCCGCCTGCGATGCGAACGACGCCATGCCCTGGCTCAGCACGTAGTTCGACGTGTTGGTGTTGAGCGCGATCGGCAGCAGGAACTGGTTCCACAGGCCCAGGAAGTTGAAGATCGCCACCGACGCGATGCCCGGCTTCGCCATGGGCAGCATGATGGTGAAAAAGATGCGCCACGGGCCGGCGCCATCGATCATCGCCGCCTCGGCAATCTCCTGCGGCAATGTGCGGAAGAAGGCATAGAGAAAGAACACGGTGAACGGCAGCGCGAACGCCACATAGGTGATGATCAGGCCGGGGAAGGTGTTCAGGAGGCCAAAGCCCCGTAGCGTCTGGAACAGCGGCACCACGGCCAGAAAGATCGGAAAGGTCAGCCCGGCCAGCATCAGGTAGTAGATGACCTTGCTGCCTTTGAACTCGTAGCGCGCCAGGTAATAGGCACACATGGAGCCAAGCAGCATGACGATGACGAGCGCGCAGCCGACGACGATGACCGTGTTGACGAAATAGGTGCCGATACTCGCCGAGGTCCAGGCCGAAACGTAATTGTCGAAGTTGAAGCTGGTGGGCAGCGTGAAGGGCGATCCGAAGATCTGCTGCGTCGTCTTGAACGAACTCATCAGCACCCAGAGCAGGGGGGCGCAGATGATGACGACCCAGGCGATCAGGGCGATGTGCGAAATGGTGGCGACCGTCTTGTCCGTCCAGATGGTCTTGCGCGCCACCGGGTGCTCGAACTGACCAATGGGCTTCGCCGGCGCAGCGTCCGGAGCGGCGCGTACCAGAGGCGCCGCAACGATGGCGGCCGGCTTCGATTTGGGCGGCCGTCCGGTCCACCAGAAGACGAAGAACACCAGCGCCGCGAACACCAGTGTGATGATCGCCAGCGTCGCGCCCATCGATGTGGCGTAGCCGAACTTGCCCTTCTTGAAGGCCGTGTTCAGCAGGTGCTGCGAGATGACGACGGTGGTGTTGGCGGGGCCGCCCGACGGATTCAGCGCCTGCATGTAGACGAAGGCGTCGAGCGCGAGAATGCCGAGATAGACGTAGGCAGTGCGGATGTTGTCGCGGATCATCGGCACGGTGATGGAAATCGCGGTGCGGAAGCGCCCGGCGCCATCGACGCGTGCCGCCTCGTAGACCTCGGCCGGAATGCCTTTGATGGCCGCGATGAACAGCACCATGTAGAAGCCGACCATCGACCAGGCGATGACGAAAATCGAGGCGCCCATTGCCGTGCGCTCGTCGCCGAGCCACGCGAAGGACTTGAAGAAACCAAACCCCAGCGCCGTCAGGATGCCGTTCAACAGGCCGCTGGACGGATCGTACATCTGTGCCCAGAGGATGCCGATGACGATCGCCGGTACGGTGTAGGGGAAGAACGAGATGATGCGGTAGAGGCTGGAGTGCTTGAGCCCCTGGATCTCCCCACGGGTCACACCGCCGATGGTCACCAGCGTGGCGAGCGTCAGCGACAGGATGATGACGAGCGGCGGCAAGACCACCACCAGCACGATGCTGTTGTAGACGGCCTTGGTGAACACCGGGTCGGTCAGAAGCGTGAAGTAATTGGTCAGGCCCACGAAGTTCATTTTCTTCGAGAAGCCTGACCAATCGGTCATCGAGTAGTAGAAGGCCTGCACGAATGGCGAGATCACGAAGATCACGTAGATCGCCAGAGGGAGCCCGAGGAACATCAGCGCGAAGCCGGTGTTCTCGATGCTCGGTAGTTTCCACCGGCGGGTCGTCGTCGTGACCGGTGCCCTCGCCATCGTGCCTTCCATCACTTCACTTCGACTTTCGTGACAGAGGCGTCGTTATACACGGCGCTCGTGATCGCTTCGAGAGCAGCGGTGAAGGCCGCTACGTCGAGCTTCCCATCAAGGAAGCTGTTCCACACGACGAGTTCGTCCTGGTTCGTGCCGTACAGGTCGAACGAGTTCCATGTGAAGACGTCGCTACCGGCAGCCGCCAGCAGATCGCTCTGCGAGACGAGGGCGGTCGAGCCGAAACCGTCGGCGGGGACGGTGTCCTTGACGATGGTCGGAGCAAGCTTGGTCTTGGCGAAGTTGGTCGCCGCTTCCTTCGAGAGCATCGTGCGGAGCAGTTCCTTGCCGCCGGCAAGGTTGAGCGCGCCGGCCGGGATGATGAACGGCTCGCCGGCAGTGGCGTGCAGAGCAGTCTTGGGCAGCTTGTCGTTCGCGTCGACCGACAGCTCGGCCATGCCGGTCATCTTGAAGTCAGCCTTGGTGGCCGGCTTCATTTCGTTCTCGATCCATGAGCCCGACGGATAGAGCAGGAACGACTCGTCGTTCGACCACTGCGCCTGGGCAGCGGTGAACTGTGTGCCTGCGCCACCCGGCTTCATCATGCCGCCCGAGATGATCTCGTACAGCGAGGTGAAGACGGCCTGGAACGACGGATGCGACCAGAAGCCCGGGGTGAAGTTGTCCACCGCGAGACGCACCTCGTCGCCGCCGGCCTTGATCGCCGAGGCGACCGCGGTGGTGCGGTAGTAGGTAGCGGCTTCCTTGCCCCAACCGAACAGGTAGATGCCCTTCTCCTTGGCCACCTTGCCGAGCTCGATGGCTTCGGCCCATGTGGTCGGCGGAGTCCAGCCATTGGCCTCGAACAGCGAGGCCGAGTACCAGATGCCGTACACGGTCATCACGTAGTTGAGCGCGATGAACTTGTCGCCGAAGGTACCGGGCTTTTCGACGCCACCCACCAGGGTGTCGCGGATCTTCGTGCCTTCGAGGCTCGGCGCGTCGAGCACCGAGTTCATGTCCTCGAGTTGGTCGATAATGGCGCTAAAGCCGATGGCCTGGGCGCCCGAGTTGTCGATCAGGTCAGGCGGGTTGCCGCCGAGGAAACGCGGCTGCAATTCCTGGGCGATCTGGGTCGACGGCGACACCTTCACGGTGACGCTCGGGTGGGTCGTCTTCATCACGTTGGCGGCGAACTCGACATAGTCGATGCCGTAGCCGCCGTTGAAGATCACGGCGTCAACGGTCGAGCCTTCGGCGAGGCCGAACGGATTGGCGGCATCCTGAGCAAGCGCGCTGGTCGAGCCCAGCAGCCCGCCGAACGGCACTGCTGCCGCCAGGGCCGTCGTGCCGAGCAAAAAGCTGCGGCGGTCGATGGTTTTCTTGAACATGTAGTTCTTCCCTTCTCCAAGTTTTTTAGTCGTTAGGCCTCACGCCAAACGAGCCGCAACCCCTCAGGATTCCCCGCGGATCCGCTTGCCGTAAAGATCTTCGAGGGCACGGTTGTGCTCGTCGCCCCCGGGAATATTTGCCGAAATATAGAGTGGCGGCGTCTTGCCGCGCTGCTGCAGCGTCTGCGCCACGCCGATGGTGATGCGCTGCGCGATGAATGCTGCGGTGATCGAGGAGACTGCGCCTACGCCCATGCCACCCTCCAGTTCCAGCGTACTGTCGCCGAAGGGCGCCAGGTTGTCGATGACGATATCGGCCACTTCGCTCAGGCGCTTGCCGCTCGGATGTTTGGGCTGCACGCGGTTGGTGTGCTCGAGGCTGGTGACCGCGACTAGCTTGTGACCGCGCGCCTTGGCGGCGAGCGCGAGGCCGACGATCGAGCCGTTAACGCCCGAGTTGGAGGCGATGATGAAGACGTCGTTCTTGTCGATGTCGTAGAGCGACAAGAGGTTCTCGGCGACATCAGGATCGCGCTCGAGCGCCGCGCCACCGAGGATCGAGATATCTTTGCCACCGCGCAGCACCAAAGCGCGCAGCGGGATACGGTTGGCCGCGATCAGGCCACCGGCACGGCCGGCAATCTCCATCGCGAAAGCTTCCGAGTGACCAGTGCCGAAGGCCTGCACCACGCCGCCCGCCGCTACTGCGTCGGTGACCAGCGCAATGGTATCGTCGATCGCCTTGTTGTCCCCGGCAAGCTTGGCGAGGCGCGTCGAGACTTCGGTGTGAAACTGCTTAGTCAGGTCGGTCATAGTTCGCTCGGTTCTTTGGATAACTGGGCGGTCGCACGACGTGCAGCCGAATGGGGCAACGCCGTATTGCGCATCGGGCGGCGGCGTGGCGCCACTGCCGCTCCGGAGGCGGCGAGCAGCCGCGTCGTTCGATCGAAATTCGATTGCGCGACAAGCAGATAGAGCAGGTCGACGACGAACAGCTGGCAGTGCCGGGCCGACAGGTCCGCCGGCTGCAGGTAGCCATCCGGCGACGCCGCGATCAGCACGTCGTCGGCGAGCCGCGCCAGCGGGGAATCCGGGTTGCCGGTGATCGCCACCGTGTAGGCACCGGAGGCTTTGGCCACCGTCAGCATCTGGATCGTCTCGTCGGTCCGCCCGGTATTGGAAATACCGATCGCCACGCACTTGGCATCGAGGATCGCAGCGCTGGTGAGCCCGTTATGGACCTCGGCCCAGGTGTGGACGTTGATGCCGATACGATAAAGCCGCGCCTCGGTCTCGAGTGCCGTCAGCGCGCTGCCGCCCACCCCGTAGACGTCGAGCTGCCGCGCCTTGACGATGGCCTTCGCCACCCGGATCGCCGTCGACATGTCGAGCAGGCCGGCCGTCGTCTGCAGCGACAGCACGTGGGTGTTGAGCAGCGCCTTGCGGATCTCATCCGGCGGATCATTCGGACCAAACGAGCGGCCGATCTCGCCGATCCAGGCCGCCTTGGCGCCGCCGCCGACGTCCTCCGCGATACCGACGCGCAGGGGTGCGTAGCCGGCATAACCAATCATCCGGCAGAACCGCGTGACGCTCGCGGCGGAGGTCCCTGCCCGCTCGGCAAGTTCGGTGATCGACAGGTTCAGCGGAGCCTTGGGATCGTCGATGAGCACCGCCGCAATTTTAGCCATCGTTGGCGGCATCTGAGACTGATAGGTCTTGATGCGGTCCAGCACGCTGAACGTCTTTGCGACGGCGGTCATCTATGCTAGCGAACCCATGGTCTGAAAATCACTCTCAAGAAGGCGGGCCTGACGATGAAAACAATTCTTATCCAGCAAGTTTGGGAATGGCAAGCGGGTCGATGACGCGATGAACAAGGCCTTGCTCGCCATCGATGTCGGTGGCTCCACGTCGCGCGCCTCCCTCGTCGACACCACCGGCCGGTGTCTCGGCCAGGGCCGCAACCGCGGCGGCAACCCCGGCTCGAATCCGCCGGAACAGGCAGCATCCGCCATCATCTCGGCCGTCGAGGATGCCGTGGCGGATGCGGGTGGTGGCCCGCTCGATATCCGACTGGCGCTCATCGCCCTGGCCGGTCCGCGCGCCCATGTGGCGCAGAGCCGGCTAGAGGAGGCGTTCCGAGCGATGGGGCTTACCGGCTCGCTGGTTTTCGCTGGTGATCTCGAGGCGATGCTTGCTTCGGTGACCGCGGCGACCGATGGCTACTGCATCGTCGCCGGGACTGGGGCGGGTGCTGTGCGGGTACGCGGCGGTACGATCGAGGCGGTGGTCGACGCAGCGGGCTACCTGCTGGGCGACCTCGGCTCGGGCTACTGGCTCGGCCACCACGCGGCCATCGCGGTCACCGCCGACCTCGAAGGCCGCGGTGAACAGACTGCTCTGACGCCCGCCCTACTGGGCGCCTTCGGCATCCAATGGACCGACGAGAAGACCTTCACCGGCCGGCAGGTGTCGCTGCAGCAGTTCGTCGACGCCATCTACAAGATCCGCCCGATCGAGCTGGCACGCTTC
>JBKJMF010000072.1:0-8429 GCA_046596525.1 Devosia sp.
CATCGACGATTTCAAGGATTGCTTCTGGGCCGATCGGAACGTCGAGACCTTCCCGGCCTCCCCCTGGTCGGCGCCGCCGCAGATCTGGCGCGAGCGCGGGCTCGCCGAGGGTTGGGAGGTGATCCAGAGCCTCTTTGCCTTCGCCAACCCGGCCGGTCCCACCATCAAGGCCGACTATGAGGCAATGCGCGACCGCATTCTCGGCGACCTTCGCGCCGCCGGCCCGGTGGACGCGGTGCTCTACTACCTCCACGGCGCGATGATCGCCGACGGTTACGATGACTGCGAGGGCGACCTGGTGAAGCGCACCCGCAAGCTGGTGGGCAGCAAGACCCGCATCGGCGTCGAGCTCGACCTGCACGGCCATGTCGACAACACCATCGTCGACAACGCCGACATCATCGTCATCTACAAGACCTACCCGCATATCGACCACGCCGAGCGCGCCGAGGACCTGTTCAACCTGATGCAGCGCACCCTCACCGGCGAAATCGAGCCAAAGATGGCGCTGTTCGACTGCAAGACCATGGGGCTGTTCCCCACCACCATGGACGGCCCGATGATCGCCTTCACCCAGTCGCTCTACGACGGCGAGGGCAAGGACGGCGTGCTGTCGCTGTCGCTGAACCACGGTTTCCCGTGGGCCGACGTGCCGCTGGCCGGGGCCAAGATGCTGGCCGTGGCCGATGGCGACCAGGCCATCGCCGATCGTGCGGCCAAGCAATATGGTGAGGCGTTCTACCGTATCCGCGCCGCGGCGACGCTGCCCTTCACCCCATTCAAGGAGGCGATCGAGGCGGCGAAGCTCAAGGGCGACAAGCCGCTGTTGATCGCCGACACCTCCGACCAGATCGGCAGCGGCGCGCCGGGCGATACCACCCATGTGCTGAGGGCCTTCATCGACGCCGGCATCCGCAACGCCGTGGTGGCACCGCTCTGGGACCCCTCAGCGGTGAAGATCTGCTTCCAGGTCGGCGTCGGCGCCAGGCTGAAGCTGCGCATCGGCGGCAAGTTCGAGCCGCATTCCGGCCCGCCGCTCGATGCCGATGCCGAAGTGCTGTTTTTGAAGCGCAACGCTCATCAGGATCACCTGCCGGGCGAGCGCATCGAGATCGGCGACGTGGCGGTGGTGCGGGTCGAGGGCATCGAGGTGCTGCTGACCACGCTGCGCACCAACCTCTACACGCTGAGCCTGTTCTCGCTGCACGGCATCACGTTCGACGACAAACAGGTCGTCTCGATCAAGAACCTCTACAAGCACAAGGACCTGTTCATCACCAACACCCGGGCCCAGCTGTTCGTCGCGACGCCCGGCACCAGCAACCCGAACTGGCACGAACTGCTGTTCAAGCGGCTGACGCGCCCGATCTGGCCGCTCGACGCCGATCCGCTCGGGCTCGACTGAACTAAACCTGCCCTGTCGCCCGTTCCCGGACGAAGTGGGCAGCCGTGGTGCAGAGCAGCGCCCATGCGGCGCCGAGCGACCAGCCGGCCAGCACGTCGGTCGGGTAGTGCACCCCGAGATAGATGCGGCTCACCCCCACCAGCACGGTGAGCGTGATAGCCACCGCCACATAGAAGATATTCAGCCGCCGCTCGGGCGACGCTTCGGCCAGCATGGCGCCGATGGTCAGGAACACCACCGCCGACACGGTGGCGTGACCGCTCGGAAAGCTGGCAGTGAATACGTGTGGCACCCCGGTAAGGTCCGGCCGCGGGCGGTCGAACAACGCCTTCAGCACCGTGCTGATGACCGTGCCGCCAACCACCGCGAACACCATGAACCAGCCGGTGCGGTGCTTGCCCGCCAGCAGCAGGTACGCGAACACTACGACGACGATAATGCCCAAGATGGAGAAGCTGCCAAGCGAGGTAACATCGCGCACAACTTCTTCGAACCAGGCCGGTCCGATCGGGTCGGCGGGATCGCCGGGGGTGCGCAGCGCCATCAGCACGGCGGTATCGAGATCGAGCGTATCACCCTCCACAACTTCGTCGGCGATGAGGCCGAAGCCACCGAGTAAAGCCGCCGCAGCGAGCGCTCCGAGATAGACGCGGCGGGGAGTGTGCATGGGCGACGGTGGTCCTGTTGGCAAAGCAGGTGCGAGTCTAGCGAAGCGTCGACGCCGGGACCAGCCGCCCGCTAGGCTGCCTCCGCCGTGATCGCGGCGTACATCTCGGCGGCGCCCTTCGCCCGCCGCAGCTTGTCCAGCACTTGAGCCGACCGCAACTGCCGTGACACCACCGACAGCACCTTGAGGTGCAAGGTCCGATCGTCCGGCGTCAGCAGCAGGAACACCAGGTCCACCGGCCGCTCGTCGATCGCATCGAAATCCACCGGCTTGCCGAGACGTGCCAACAGCGCGAACGGTTTGCCCAGTCCGGCGGGAGAGCTGTGTGGAATGGCGATGCCCTGCCCGATGCCGGTGGAGCCTAGCGTCTCGCGATGGCTGAGCGCGGCGAGCAGCATCGCCTCATCAATGCCGGCGGCGCGGGCGGCGCGCGCCGACAGTTGCTGCATCACCTGCGGCTTCGAGGACGCATCCAGTTCGACCAACACGTCTTCTGGTCGAAGGAACTCGGCGATATTCATCTGGTCACTCTAGCTAGATCGTTTCCAGGAAAAGTTGCAGACTTTTCCGGTTCGGAAGCGCGACAAACAAAAGACACTACTTTTCGGCCGGAACCGGATCGATCGGGTCGGCTTCGTGCAGCCGATAGCCCACGCCGGTTTCGGTGGTGATGTAGCGCGGCTGGTCGGGCATCTGCTCGATCTTCTGCCGCAACTGCCGCACATAGACGCGCAGGTACTGCACGTCGGTCGAGCCGCCCCACACCTGATCGAGCAGGTATTGGTGGGTGAGCACCTTGCCGGCATGCTGCACCAGGATGCGGAGGATGTCGTACTCCTTGGGCGAGAGTTTCACCTCCTTGCCCTCGACCTTGACGATGCGTTTCACCAGATCGACGGACAGCCCGCCGGTCGAAAAGACCGGCCGCTCGCCCTGCTGCTGCAGCCGGTGGCGCAGTGCCACGCGGATGCGCGCCGCGAGTTCGTTCATGCCAAAGGGCTTGGTGATATAGTCGTCGGCGCCGAGTTCCAGCGCCCGGACGATCCCTGCTTCATCAGTACGGCTCGACAGCACCACCACCGGCAGGTCGAGCCCCTCGTCGCGCCAGCGCGCCAACAGCTCGTGGCCGGAAATATCGGGCAGCCCGAGATCGAGCAGGATCAGGTCCGGCCGCTCGGCCTTCAGCGCCTCGAGCGCGAACTTCGCGTTGCCTGCTTCGACGATGGCGTAGCCCTGCGCCCCGAGCCCCATGCGCAGCAGCTTGCGGATCGGTGGTTCGTCGTCGACGACGAGGATCTTCACGGCGGATGTGGTCATTTCAGCTCATCCAGATTTGGCGCCTCTTTGGGCAGGGGCATCCTGATGGTGAAGATCGCGCCCGAACGGTCCTGCCGGTTGGCGGCCGAAATAGTGCCGCCCATCGCGTCGATGAAGCCCCGGCAGATGGAGAGGCCGAGACCGGTCCCGGCGAGCACATGGTCGCGCTTTCGCACCCGGTAGAAGCTGTCGAATATCCGCTCCAGGTCTTCAGTGGGAATGCCAGTGCCCTCGTCGATCACCTGCAGCATTACCGAGGCACCGTCGGCCCAGCCCTTCAGCGCAATCGTCGTTCCCTCGGGCGCGTACTTGGCGGCGTTGTCGATGAGGTTGAACAGCACCTGTTCGAACAGCACCGGATCGACATTCACCATCGGCAGGTCGGCCGGGATCTCGACGGCGACGGTATGCTGGCTGGCAATCTTGCGTGACCTTTGCAGCGCCGTTCCGACGATATCGCCCACAAAGTTCAGCCCGGAATTGGGCGCCATCGCCCCGGATTCGATCCGCGTCATATCGAGCAGGTTGGCGATGAACCGGTTGAGCCGCTCGGACTCGTCGACCACCGTGGTGAGCAGCTCCGCCTGGTCGGCCTTGCCGAGGCCATCCGGCAAGTCGCGCAGCATCCCGGCGGCGCCGAGGATCGACGACAGCGGCGTCTTCAGGTCGTGTGAGATCGAGGTGAGCAGGGCCGAACGCAACCGGTCCGCCTCGGCGGCGAGCTTGGCCTTGTCGACATCGTCGACCAGCTGGATGCGCTCGATGGCGATGGCCGCCTGATCAGTCAGCGCATCGAGCAGCCGCCGCTGATCCGGGGTGAGCAACGGGCCGGGCTTGTCGTTGTCGAGCCCGACCACGCCGACGGGGGTACGGCCGGTCTTCAGCGGCAGATAGAGCCGCTTGGCGCCCGGCAGCGTATCGGCACCGCGGCCGGCGGCCCGGTCGTTCTCCCAGGCCCAGCGGGCAGCGGCGACATCGGCCTCGTCGAAGGTGTCGTCCGGCGGATAGCCGGCCTTGACCGCGATCGTGCCGTTCTCGGGCAGCAGCAGCACCACGCGGACTTTCAGCATCGAGGCGATCTGGTAGGCGGTGGCCCACAGCACATCGTCGAGCGTGCCGGTACCGGCGAGCTTCTTCGAGAACAGATAGAGGTCCTCGGTGGTGCGCGCCCGTTGGCGGGCGGCGAGCGACTGGCGCTGCACCCTGGCGGTGAGGTTGGAGGCTATGACGGCGACTGTGAAGAACAGGGCCAGCGCCACCACGCTCTCGGGGTCGGCGATGGTGAAGGTGTAGAAGGGCGGCATGAGAAAGAAGTTGAAGACCAGCGACCCCAGCACCGAGGCAAACAGCGCCGGCCAGAGGCCGAAGGTGAGCGCCGATGCGAGCACCGCCATCAGGAAGACGAGCCCGATATTGCCGATATCGAGGACGCGATCGAACAACAGGCCGACGCCGAGCGCCACGGCGACAAATCCGGTGCTCCACAAGTAGGGCAGCACCTCGAAACGCGGCGTCTGCACATGCACAAGTCCGGGCACCGGCCGCGGGTTGTTCTCCACCGCGCCGGCGATGACGTGCACGCTGATATCGCCGGCGTGCCGGATCAGGTCGTGCGACACCGAGCCCTGCAGCCACTCGCGCCATTGCGGCTTCTGCGGCTTGCCGATGACGATATGGGTGACGTTGTTGGCCGCCGCATAGCGCACGATCTCGCTGGCGATATGCTGGCCGGGCAGCACCACCGCCTCGCCGCCCAGTTGCTCGGCGAGCCTCAGGCTTGCGGCCAGCTGGTCCTTCTCAATGTCCGACAGCGCGGCGGTCCGCGCCGTCTCGATGTTGAGCGCCACGAACGGGCCACGCAGCCGGTCGGCCAGCCGCCGCGCATAGCGCACCAGCGACGGCCCGCGTGGATGACCGTCGATGCAGACCAGCACTCGCTCGCCGGCCGCCCACGGCCCGGAGATGGCGTGGCTCTGCATGTGGCTGAGCAGCTGGTCGTCGACCCGCTGCGCAGTGCGCCGTAACGCCAGTTCGCGCAGCGCCGTGAGATTGCCCGGCGAGAAGTAGTTCTCGACGGCACGCTTGGCGGTCGAGGGCACATAGACCTTGCCGTCATGCAGGCGCTTCAGCAGGTCGTCCGGCGTGATGTCGATGATCTCGACGTCGTCGGCGCGGTCGATGATCGAGTCCGGCACCGTCTCGCGCACCCGCACCCGGGTGATCTGCGCCACCACGTCGTTGAGGCTTTCGACGTGCTGGATGTTCATCGTGGTGTAGACGTCGATGCCGTGCGACAGCAGCTCTTCGACATCGAGATAGCGCTTGGGGTGGCGGCTGCCGGCGGCATTGGAATGCGCCAGCTCATCGACCAGCACCAGGCCCGGCTGGCGGGCGAGGATGGCGTCGAGGTCCATCTCGTCGAGCGGCCGGTCCTTGTAGATGCTGCGGATGCGCGGGATCACCTCGAAGCCGGTGACCAGCGCCTCGGTCTCCTTGCGGCCATGCGTCTCGACCACGCCGATCACCACGTCGACGCCGTCGGCGAGCTTGGCCCGGCCGGACATCAGCATCTCGTAGGTCTTGCCGACGCCCGGCGCCGCCCCGAGAAAAATCTTCAGCCGACCGCGGGTTTCGCGTTCGGCTTTCTCGAGCAGTGCCTCAGGTGAGGGTCGTACGTCCCTGTCGCGATTGTCGTCGGCCATCAAGCTCTTCTCCGCCCGCCGCTATGGGCCGCCGGGCGCGGCAACCACCGCGCCCAACCTATAGCGTTCAGGATGCGCTGGCGCCATCGAGCGCCAGATTGAGCTTCAGCACATTGACCACCGGCTCGCCCATGAAGCCGAGCAGCGGCGCTTCGACATGCTGGCGCACCAGTTCGGTGACCTTGGCTTCGTCCATGCCGCGGGCGGCGGCGACGCGCGGCACCTGGAAGTAGGCCGCATCGGGGCTGATGTGCGGGTCGAGCCCGCTGCCCGAGGTGGTGACCAGATCGATCGGCACCGCCGCATTCGGGTTCTCGGCCTTCAGCGCTTCCGCTTCGGTCTTGATGCGATCGAGCAGCGCCGGGTTAGTCGGCCCGAGGTTGGAGCCCGAGGAGGCGGCGGCGTTGTACCCGTCGCCGGCAGCCGAGGGGCGGCCGTGGAAGTAGCGCGGTTCGCTGAACCCCTGCCCGATCAGTTCCGAGCCGATCACCTGGCCGTCCTTCTCGATCAGGCTGCCATGTGCCTGGGAGGGGAACAGCGCCTGCGCGAGGCCGGTCATGGCGACGGGGTAGAGCAGGCCAGTGATGATCGTCAGGGCGACGATCATGATGAGTGCGGGTCTCAGTTGCTTCAGCATTTCAGTGGTCCTTACGCGAGGCCGATGGCGGTGATGGCCATGTCGATGGCCTTGATCCCGACGAACGGCACGATGATGCCGCCGAACCCGTAGACGAGGAGGTTGCGGCTCAGCAGCGCCCCGGCGCCGACAGCACGGTACTTCACCCCGCGTAGCGACAGCGGGATCAGCGCCACGATGATCAGCGCATTGAAGATGATGGCCGAGAGGATGGCGCTTTCGGGCGTTGCCAGCCCCATGACGTTGAGCGCCCCGAGCTGCGGGTAGAACGCCAGGAACATCGCCGGGATGATGGCGAAGTACTTGGCGATGTCGTTGGCGATGGAGAACGTGGTGAGCGCACCGCGGGTCATCAGCAACTGCTTGCCGATCTCGACGATCTCGATGAGCTTGGTTGGATCGCTGTCGAGGTCGACCATGTTGCCGGCTTCGCGGGCCGCCACCGTGCCGGTGTTCATCGCCACGCCGACATCGGCCTGGGCGAGCGCCGGAGCGTCGTTGGTGCCGTCGCCGCACATCGCGACGAGCTTGCCCTTGGCCTGCTCTTCACGGATGAGACGCAGCTTGTTCTCGGGCGTCGCCTGGGCGAGGAAGTCGTCGACCCCGGCTTCCGCCGCGATCGCCGCGGCGGTCATCGGGTTGTCGCCGGTGATCATCACCGTGCGGATGCCCATGCGGCGGAGCTCGGCGAAGCGCTCCTTGATGCCGCCCTTGACGATGTCCTTGAGCTGCACGATGCCGAGCAGCTTGCCATCGCGGGCCACCGCCAGCGGCGTAGCACCGGACTTGGCGATCTCGTCGGAGATGGCGCGGATCTCGCGGATGGTATCGGCGCTATTGGCCGCGCCTTCGCCGACATACTTGAGCACCGCATCGACGGCGCCCTTGCGGATCGACGAGCCGTCGACATCGACACCGCTCATCCGGCTCTGCGCCGTGAACGGCACGAAGCTGGCGTGAAGGCTGGCCATGTCGCGGCCGCGGATGCCGTATTTGTCCTTGGCGAGGACGACGATGGAGCGCCCTTCCGGGGTCTCGTCGGCGAGCGAGGCGAGCTGCGCCGCATCGGCGAGTTCGGCCTCGGTGATGCCGCCAACCGGGCGGAACGACGTGGCCTGGCGGTTGCCGAGCGTAATCGTGCCGGTCTTGTCGAGCAGCAGCGTATCGACGTCACCTGCCGCTTCCACGGCGCGACCCGACATGGCCAGCACGTTGAAGCGCACCAGCCGGTCCATGCCGGCAATGCCGATGGCCGACAGCAGCGCCCCGATGGTGGTCGGGATCAGCGTCACGAACAGCGCCACCAGCACCACCATCGGCACGTTGCCGCCGGCATAGGCGACAAAGCTCGGGATGGTAGCGACGGCGAGCACGAAGATCAGCGTCATGCCGGCGAGGAGGATATTGAGCGCGATCTCGTTCGGCGTCTTCTGCCGCTCGGCGCCTTCGACCAGCGAGATCATGCGATCGAGGAAGGTCGAGCCCGGGGCGGCCGTGATGCGCACCCGGATCCAATCCGACAGCACCTGCGTGCCGCCGGTCATCCGCGAGTCGGGTGGCGACCGTTCGGCGGTCACCGGCGGCACGCAGGTGCTGAGCGACTGGATCCGCGTGCGCATCACCGCCGCTCCGGGCTCGACCTTCCTCGATCGCATGATCTCGCTGGTCGAAGGCGCCGAGCGGCAGAAGACGCCGAACGAG
>JBKJMF010000003.1:0-4844 GCA_046596525.1 Devosia sp.
CGGCGCCTGCGCGATGGTCGCTGCCATGTCGCCGGCGAGGATCGCCGCCGCCGCATCCGGGTTGGCGTCGAAGCCGACGATGGTGATGTCGGTGCGCGCCGCGGCCTTCACCGCTTCAGATGCGCCCAGCGCCATGTTGTCGTTCGAGCCGAAGATGCCCTTGATGTTGGGGTTGCCGGCGAGAATGTTCTCGGTCACCGACAGCCCCTTGGCGCGGTCCCACTCGGCGGTCTGCTCGGCCACGACCTTGAGGCCGCACGCCTCGAGGCCCTTCTTCGAGCCGTCGGCACGGGCCTGGCCGGTCGACTGCGAGATCAGGCCCTGCAGGATCGCTACTTCCGAACCGGCAGCGAGCGTGTCGCAGAGGTACTTGGCGGCGAGCGCAGCGCCCACTTCGTTATTGGTGCCGATGAAGGTGACGCCCTCATTGATGCCGCGAGTATCGACGAACACCACCGGGATGCCGGCAGCCCGAGCTGCCTCGACCACGGGAGCGAGCGCGTTCGGATCGGTCGGCGCCAGCGCGATGCCGTCCACCTTCTGCGCAATCAAGTCTTCGATCTGGGTGATCTGCGCCTGCACGTCGGACTCGGCCGGCGGTGCGACGACGATCACTTCGACGCCGAGTTCGGCGCCCTTCGCCTTGGCACCGGCCTCGACCGCCGCCCAGAACGGATTGCCGGCGCCCGGGCCCTTCATGCCCAGCACGTAGGCAGCATTGGCCGAACCGGCCATGGCGAGCAGCGCACTGAGCGCAACGCCCGTAAGAAGCAGTTTCTTCATGGTCATGGTCCTCCCTGAACCATTCTTGTCTCCGTTCTCTCTGACCCCGGCCGGGAGACACGGCCGGCGCCAAAACCTCCCTAGCGGCGTACTGCAGCGCGACGGCGCAGCACGTCGATGTACACGGCGACGATGATCACCAGACCGATCAGGATCTGCTGCCAGAACGCCGAGACATTGTTGATATTCAAGCCGTTGCGTAGGATGCCCATGATCAGCACCCCCGCCAGCACCCCGAGCACGGTGCCGCGGCCGCCGAAGAACGAGGCGCCGCCGATGATCACCGCCGCGATCGCATCGAGCTCGATGCCGATGCCAGCGTTGGGGAAGCCCGAGTCGGTGCGCCCCGCCAGCAGCAGGCCCGAGAGCCCGGCCATGAAGCCGGAGATCATGTAGACCACCACCAGGGTGCGATCGACATTGATGCCAGAGACCCGCGCCGCGTGCGGATTGCCGCCGATGGCGAAGATGTGCCGGCCCATATTGGTCTTCTCGAGGAAGAACCACAGACCGACGGCGCACACCGCGACGAGGATCATGCTGGCAGGAATGCCGGCCGGCGGAGCCATGCCGAGGCCGAAATAGTGCTGCCCGATAAACCGCACCTCGGGCTGCAGCCCGGAGATGGGCGCGCCGTTCGAGATCAGGTAGGTGAGCCCGCGCGCCACGTTCAGCGTCCCGAGCGTCATGATGAACGGGTGCGGCAGCTTCAGCACCGTCAGCCCGACGCCGTTGACCCAGCCCACCGCGAGCCCGATCGCCGGTCCGATCAGCAGCACCACCGGCCACGGCACCCCGGCCTTCGACGCAACCGCGAGGCTGACCATGGAAAGCCCCATGATCGAACCGACACTGAGGTCGATGCCGGCCGTGACGATCACCACGTACATGCCGAGCGCCAGCAGCGCCAAGGACGCGTTCTGCTTCAGGATATTGGTGAGGTTCTGCGCCGAGAGGAACACCTCCGGCTTGATCGCCGCCAGCACCGCCAT
The DNA here is from genome assembly GCA_046596525.1 of Devosia sp. Classification (GTDB taxonomy): domain Bacteria; phylum Pseudomonadota; class Alphaproteobacteria; order Rhizobiales; family Devosiaceae; genus Devosia_A. The sequence continues at coordinate 1,776 of JBKJMF010000003.1, forward strand.
CATCACCACCACAACGAGGATGATGCCGTAAACCTCGAGGAATTTCGACATGCCGGGGCCGCGCAGCGAAAACCCGGACTTGGTGGCGGGGGTGTCAGACATGGCCCAGCCCCCGATCATTCCCCACCCACCGTGTCACCCCGGCGAAGGCCGGGGCCCATCCTGAGGTGTTCAGGTTAGCGCAAGAGCCGACGCATCTCAGGATGGATCCCGGCCTGCGCCGGGATGACATCGAGTCTTGGGAAACGATGACGATCATCTCCGCCCCTCAATGCATGTTGTCATGGGCAAGGGCGGTAGTGTGCCCCTTGGTGCCCATGATCCAACCGATGACCTCGTTGCGCGAAGTCTTGGGCAGCTCCGACTCGGCGAAATTGGTGCCCTGGTAGAGCGCCATCACCCGATCGCAGCAGTAAAAGATGTCGTCCATGCGGTGCGAGATGATGATCACCGCCACCCCGTGCTCCTTCAGCGAGCGCACCAGGTCGAGCACCTTGCCCACTTCCTTGATGGCCAGCGCCGCAGTCGGCTCATCCATGATCACCAGCTTGGCGTCGAATGCCGTGGCCCGCGCGATGGCGACGGCCTGGCGCTGCCCGCCCGAAAGATCCTCGGTGTTCTGGTCGACGGATTTGACGTGGATGTGCAGCCGGTCGAGGTGGTCGGTCGCCATCTGCCGCGACCGCTTGTGGTCGACAATGGTCAGCGGCCCGAACTTCGTCCCCGGCTCACGGCCGAGATAGATGTTCTCGTAGATCGGCATGTTCCCGGCGAGCGCGAAGTCCTGGTAGACCATCTCGATGCCGAGTTTCTGCGCGTCCTTGGGGCTGCCGAACTTCACCGGCTCGCCATTGAAGATAAGCTCGCCCTCGGACGGCACGAACAGCCCGCTCAGGATCTTCATCAGGGTCGATTTGCCGGCGCCATTATCGCCGACCACCCCAAGCACTTCGCCCGGCGCCACGTGAAAGTTGACGTCGCGCAGCGCCGTGATGGCGCCGAAATACTTGGATATCCCCTTGGCTTCGAGCAGCATTGCCGCCATCGCGCACGATCCTCCCCGACCTTGCTGCGGCCTCGTTCTCATTGAATGGAACGAATGGTGCCGCATTCCCTGTTGATGGAATGTTTATTCCATTCTAATCTGGGACGTCAAGCTCTGGAACGGCTCCGCGGCGGCGAAAAGTGGATAAGCCGGGGGGCGACTGGCAGAAGTTCATGGACTTGGCCTGCACTTCTGTTGGACTCTGCAGCGTCTAATGCATGCATTTTGAGGCCGGAATGGACGACGGGGATATCAAGCTCGATGACGCGGTGCCGCGGGACTTTCCCGCGCTGCGCGCGCTGATCGCTGCCCGCGCCCCCACCCTACCCCGCCGGCTGACCCAGGTGGCGAGCTTCGCCCTCGACAACCCCGACGACATCGCCTTCGGCACCGCCGCCAGCGTCGCCCAGCGTTCCGGGGTCCAGCCCTCGACGCTGGTGCGCTTCAGCCAGGCCCTTGGCTATCAAGGCTTTTCCGACCTGCAGGACGTATTCCGCGCCCGCCTGCGCGACCGCGTGCCGAGCTACGAGGAGCGGCTGAAACAGCTGCGGGAGCATGGCGGGGCGTCAAAGAGCGGCCTGCTGCTCCAGGGTTTCGCCGACGCCGCCGAGCGCTCGGTCGCCGACATCAGGCTGAAACTCGACCCCGAAACCCTTGATACGGCTGTCGAAATCCTCGCCAAGGCCGAGACCATCTACCTCGTCGGCCTCCGCCGCTCGTTCCCGATCACCAGCTACATGGCCTACGCCATGGGTAAGCTCGGCATCCGCAACATGCTGGTCGACGGCATCGCCGGGCTGGGCGCCGAGCAGATCGGCTTCATCTCGCCCCGCGACGCTGTGCTGGCCATCAGCTTCACCCCCTACGCCAGCGAGACGGTAACTCTCGCCCACGCCGCGAAAGCCCGGCACGCCAAGGTCATATCGATTACGGACTCGATCTTTTCCCCCATCGCGCCGATCGCCGACGCCTGGCTGGAAATCGTCGAAGCCGACTTCGAAGGCTTCCGCTCAATGGCCGCAACGATGGCGCTGGCCATGACCCTGACGGTCGCGGTCGCCAGCCGGCGCGGCGAGAAGTAGTCCGGAGCCTCAGCCCTTCTTGACCGGATAGCCCAGCCCGCCGCCGCCTGCCCCAACCACCGTCTGCTCATACTCGACGCAGGAGCCGGTCATCGGCGACGATTCCGCGCCGCCGAGGAAGGCGATCAGCCGCGCCACGTCTTCCGGCTTGATCAGCTTGCCGAACGGCCGCGTCGGCTCGGCCTTCTGCAGCCAGTCGTCCGCCGCGTCATGGAATTTCTTCAGCGTCTCGTGCTCGCCCGGCGTATCGGCCCACCCGAGGATGATGCCGTTGACCCGGATGCGCAGCATGTTGACGGCGTTGGCGGTGTTCTTGGTCAGCGTCATCAGCGCGCCTTTCGAGGCGCTGTAGGCCGCAAGGTTGGGCGAGCCGATATAGGCGTTGACCGACAGGATGTTGACGATGGTGCCCTCGGTGCGCTCGCGCTGCATCACCTTGATGGCGTCCTGCATCAGGAAAAACGGCGCCCGCACGTTGATGGCGAACATCTTGTCGTAGAGCGTCCGGTCGGTATCGAGGATGGTGCCGCGATCGGTCAGGCCCGCGATGTTGGCGAGGATGTCCACCCGGCCGAACGCCTTGTCGGCCGCCGGGATGACCTTCGCCACCGCTTCGGGATCCGCCAGGTCCGCTTCGACGAAGATCGCGTTGGTGCCCGCTTCGTTCAGCGACTTGGCCACCGCCTCGCCCTTGTCGGCGCGACGATCGACCAGCACCAATCCGGCCGCGCCGCGCGCTGCCAGCAGCCGCGCCGTCGCCTCGCCAATGCCCTGTGCGGCGCCGGTGACAACGGCAATCTTGCCGGCAAATTGGGCGGAGGCAGTATCAGTCATGTCGGGACTCAAATGAGGTAAGGAAAGCGGCCGGAGACTATGGAGTCGAAGGACGCAAGCCAAGCCCCATCGTGAGCTGGCGATGGAGGGCTACGACATCACGGTCGG
>JBKJMF010000090.1:0-11298 GCA_046596525.1 Devosia sp.
ACTGGGCCGATATCGCCTATGACCTCGGCTATGCCAGCCAGCAGCACTTCATCACCGACTTCAAGACCGTGCTGGGCAGCACGCCGGTGCAATACAAGAAGGGCCTGACGCGCTAGCGGCACGCTTATGAGGTTTGACCGCATAGGCATGTTATAATACCAACATGCATGCGCCGTTGCGGCGCAGAGGGGCGGTAGCGGTGAATCGCGCTACCGGGCGAACTGTTGGATATCGAGGAGCGCGCCGAGACGACGGGGCGGATGGCACGGCTGGAGCCGCACCACCCGATCGCGTCAGATCTTGTTGGCGGCACGCAGTTCGGCGTCGAGCTTGGCCTGGTAGGCCCGCTTCATTTCTTCATCAGACTCGGCACTGGCGCCGAAATAGACGAAACCCAGGGCGCGGCGAGAACGGGTAGGCGAACGATTGGGGCTGGCCCAGTGCACCGTCTTGCAGTCGTGCATCAGCAGCATCCCCGCAGGGCCCGGCTGGCTCACCGTGTTGGCGACATCGTGCTCGGTGCCGAAATCGGTGACGCCCTGCGAAAAGCCGAGGATCTCGGACCGCCCATGCGGCCGCCAGCCCTCGAACTGGTGCGAACCGCGCACATATTGCAGGCACCCATTCTCCTCGTCGACCGACTCCAGCGCCAGCCAGCCGGTGATCGCCTTGGGCGGGGCGATCTTGAAATAGTAGCCGTCCTGGTGCGGCGGGGTCTGCTTGCCGATGCCGGGCGGCTTGTTGAAATATTCCATGTTCTGGGCGATCGCCTCTTCGCCCAGCACCGTCTCGGCCAGTTCCTTGATCACCCCGTCATGCAGCAGCGTCTTGAAGTACGCGTCGTACTTATCGAGGTACATCATCTGCTTGACCGTCGTGCGGTTGGCCTTGTCCTCGTAATAGACCTCGGTCTCCGACATCTTCGGCACCACCTTGACGAGATAGCGATCGAGTTCGCGGTTGATCTCGGCCATGCGCGCCGCGTCGAACAGCGGGCGGAAGGCGATGTAGCCGTCACGGTCGAAATCTTCCTTCAACTTGGTGCGGGGAACGTTCATCGCGGCACTCATGCTGTTCTCCTCAGCGTTCGGCCACCCCGGCCTCACCGGATGAAAGGCCATCGCCGCCGCCACGTCACCGACGAGGATCGACGGCCCATTAGGAATTCCGATTGCCGCGCCATTGAAGCACTGGCGAGGCGCCATGCCCTATGACAGCGAGAAGCTCGGGCTGCGCGACCACCGCTTCGGGCGGATCAACCGGCGCATGCCGATCGGACCTGTGCGATGGCCGTTCCACGATCTGTTCTGGGTGCACGAAGGGCGTGTGGTGATCGGCTTTCCCGAGTTGGGAGCCAAGCTCGAGTTGGTGGCTCCATCAGGCGTGCTGATCCTGCCGGACACATTGTTCGAGGGTGCCACGGTCGGCGCCTTCGCCACCGCCTCGATCTGCCACTTCAGCCGCGACGGGGAGACGGCGAGCCCCGGCTACGTCCTGCCCAATCCGGACGAGGCCCTGCATCTGCAAAACCTCATCCGCCTCGCCATGCACCTTGCCCGTCGCAACCGGCCCGACCAGCTGCCGCGCCGCAAGCGCCTGTTGCTGACACTGCTCGACGGCTTCGACCTCACCGGGTTGCAGCCCGTCCCCACCGCCGACGAGGACCGGCTGGCCATCGCCTGGACCCAGGCCGGGCAGAACCTCCACCGCATGCGCACCCTTGCCGATGTCGCGGCACTGCTTGGGATTTCCGAGAGCGCGTTGCGTGCCATGCACCGCAAGGCCTGGAACACTTCGGCCGGCGAGCACCTCAGGGAATTGCGGCTCACTCGCAGCGAGGAACTGCTGGTCTCCACCGACAAGTCGCTGAGCCAGATCGCCACCGAGGTCGGCTACGGCCATGCCGCCACCCTCGCTGCCGCCTTCCGCAAGCGGCGCGGCAAGACGCCCGGCCAGTACCGGCACTGGTCCAACCCTTTCGCATGACAGGAGCCATGCATGCAGCGCGTTGAAGAGATCACCATCTACAGTAACCCCGATCCCCTGCTGGTCAGCCGGCAGGCGACCTTTCCGGGGCTCGTGCAACTGCCCGATGGCGACCTGCTGGCGATCTTCACCATCGGCCAGGCCTTCGATGCCGCCGATGCCCGCGCCCATGTGAGCCGCAGCAGCGACAATGGCCGCAGCTGGTCGGCACCGGTGCGTCTCAACGATCACGAAGTGACGCCCGAGGAATCGGAAAGCTTCAAGCCGCTGCTGCTGCAGGACGGTTCGCTCCTCGCCACCGGCTATGTCTTCGTCCGGTCGACCCCGCTCACCCCGGTGGTGGACCCTGAGACCTTCAAGCTGCTCACCCTTCGCAACAAGACCAGCACCTCCACCGACGGCGGACGCACCTGGAGCGTATCCGCCTATTTCGATATCGACGGCCAACCGCTCGAGCTCTCCGGCCCCTGCATCCAGCTCGCCTCCGGCCGTATCATCGGCGCCACCGCGCCATTCCATCTCGGCAAGGATGGCCATACCGGCTGGATCATCGCCAGCGATGACAACGGCAAAAGCTGGAAGAAGCTCTCGGAGTTCTACCGCTCGCCGGCCGGCAACGTCTCGACTTGGGAAAGCCGCATCGCCGAGATCGGCCCCAACCGCGTGGCCGTGATTTTCTGGGCCTATGACAACGCCGCCGGCGCCAACCTCGCCAACCACATCGTCATCTCCAACGATGGCGGCGAGAGTTTCGAGCCGGCGATCGACACCGGCATCAAGGGCCAGGCCTCGAACCTGTTGTCGCTCGGCGACGGCAAGGTGCTCACCATCCACTCGCATCGCGAGGCGCCGGTCGGCCTGATCGTCCGTCGCGTCGACCTCAGCGGCGGCCTCAAGGTCGAGGAGGAACTCAACCTCTTCGCCGACGCGACGCTCGGCAGCGACTCCGCCGACATCAAGAAGCAGTTCGGCAGCCTGAAATTCGGCCAGCCCTCATTGCTCCGGCTGCAGAACGGCGAGATCCTCGCTGCCTGTTGGAGCTTTGAGAACGCTCAGCATGTCATCAAGGGCTATCGGATCGCCCTCTGAGGAGTGGGCGGACCAGAGGGGGAGCATTTAACGTGTCGCGGGCGGAGCAGATCGGCGGGATCGAGGCTGAGTTCGAGGAGCAGTCGGACTTCGACAAGATCCGGCGCATTCCCTATCTCTACGCCTTCAACATCATCACCGCCGCAGCCCTGCTCTGCACCGTCACCGCCCCGCTGGCGCTGTTTGCCGCCGAACTCGGCGTGCCCAAGGACCGCATCGGGCTGATCGGCGGCATCATGCCGTTCGTGCAGGTGATCGCCGTGGCCTTCCTGCCGGTGGTGATGGCCTTCGGCCACCGCCGCGTCGCCGGCTATGCCTCGCTGACCCGCTACCTCTGCCTGTCGCTGATCCTCGTCGCCCCGATGTTCCAGGGCAACGCGGACATGGTGTTCTGGGTGCTGTTCACCGCCATGCTGGGCTTCTCGATCTTCCGCACGCTGGCCGAAACCGCCATCTGGCCCTGGTCGCAGGAATACATGCCGAGCTTCATCCGCGGCAAGCTGACCGGCGGCATCGCCGTCGCCTACCTGCCGGTGGCGCTCGTCGGCTCGGTGCTGGTGCAGCTCTGGCTCGATGGCCAGCACGGCATCGAGCGCTTCTTCCCGGTCTTCGCCATCGGGCTGGCGCTCGGCATCGTCGCGGCGCTGACACTGTTCGGGCTGGGCGGTGGCCGCCCGCGCCCCGGCTCGGCCCGCGGTTTCGACGCCATCCGCGCTATGGCGACACCGCTGCGCGACCGCAACTTCCTGCTCTACCTCGTCTCCTCGGGCACCCAGTTCCTTGTCTACACCGTCATCAACCTGTTCATCCTGCTGTTCTTCCGCGAGCGCCTCGGCATCTCGTCCGGACAGATCGTCTTGATGGCCGCCTTCATCCCGGTGGGCGCGGCGCTGGGCGGCGTCACAGCCGGCTGGTTCGTCGATCGCTACGGCACCCGCGCCATCCGCGTCACCCTGCAGGCGCTGCAGGTGGTGATGCTGATCGCGTTGATGTTCGTGCACAAGGACACCCCCGGCACCATCTTCGTCGTCGGGGCGATCTTCTTCGTCTTCGGCATGCTGTTCCAGAGCGCCATCTCTGTGGGCGGCATCTACATGCTCAACTACGTGCCGCCGGCCAAAAAGGAGAGCTACATGACGCTCGCCTACATGACCGACGGCATCATCGGTGGCGGCGCCGCCTTCCTCGCCGGCTGGCTGCTGGAGTTCCTCGCCAACAACACCATCGTCATCTCGGGCGTGACGCTGGGCAATTTCGAGACGCTGTTCGCGCTCAGCGCCGTTATGGTGGTGATCTCCGCCGTCACCTTCGCCATGCTGAAGGAGGAGGGCGCCACCGGGGTGCGCGATTTCCTCGGCCAGTTCGGCCGTGGCAAGCCGTTCAGCGCACTCTGGGGCATCCACCGCTATGGCGCCCTCACCTCCGAAGAGCGCCGCCGCGACCTCGCCTACGGTTTCGGCAAGACCCGCAGCGCGCTGGTGAAAGAAGAGCTGATCGCGGCGCTCAGCGATCCCTCCTTCGACGTCCGCCACGAGGCCATCCAGTCGCTAAGCCACCTGCCCCCGAGCCTACCCGTCGTCCGCGCGCTAGAGTCGATGCTGGCTTATGACGGCCTGGTGGAGCTGCAATATGCGGCCCTCACCTCGCTCGGCCGCATCAAGGCCACCTCGAGCGGCGAGACCATCGCCCGCTTCCTCGAAAGCCCCAACCCGCTGCTGCGCGCCCGTGCCGCCCGCACCCTCGGCGACATCCGCGATATCAGGCGGCTGCCCCGCATCCGCACCATGCTCGCCGATGATCCGGAGATCGATTGCCGGCTCGCGGCGGTTTCGGCGCTGGGCAAGTTCCGCGACACCCAGAGTCTCGACGGGCTGCTGCAGATTTACCGCGAACTGGCGGGCGACGCCGGCAGCATGGTCGGCGAACCGCGCAGCAAGGTCGTGCTGCTGGCGCTGGCCAAGATTCTCGACTGGGAGGAGAGTTTCTCACGCGAGTGGCGGCATGAGGAACGGGTCCTCGGCTATCGCCTGCCCGGCCTCGTCGGTCGCCTCAGCGACAGCCTCCGCAAACGCTCCAACGAGGAAGCCAGCCAGCACTCGCGCCTGCTGCTACAGGCCGCCGCGGCGCTGAGTTCGGGCAGCACCAGCGAAGCCTTCCGCGCTTTGCAGGCGCTCCGTCCCTATGTGGCCGCGAGCGGCCACCCGGAGGCCGGCATCGTGCTCAAGCTGATGGACGGCACCCGGGACATCGCCCAGCCGCACCGCGCGCTGCTGACACTGCTGTCACTGGCGCTGCGGCCAGTGCTAGCGAGTTAGAACGTATCTTGGTCCCTTAGGAGAGGGGACACTCCTCCCACTCGCCTGGTCCGCACTGCCCTCTCCTCCGGCCACCTCAATCACTTCCTTATAAGACAGTGTGTAGGATGTACCTTATAAGTAGACGTGCTGGGAACTGGGTGCATAAGGCGCATGCGATGGCCCTCCCTCGAGGGGCGGGGAGGCCAAGACTGAAGGATCAGGCGCTAGAGCCGGAGCTTCGCCCAGCGCACATCGAGCGCCTTGGACTCGCCGGCGTAGTAGACGACGAGCACGTCGCCATCCGGTAGCGCCGTCGTTGACGGCAAGCCGAAGCTCCACACGTCCATGCTGGCCAGCATGTCGCCCGTATCGCTGCTCGCGGCCTGCGCTTTGGCATGGGCGTAAACCTCGACTTCGCTCGCCGCGTCGAACGGCGCATCGATGCTCTGCGCCACTCGTGCCCGGATCGACTGCGTGCCGAAACGATCGACCCACGCCAGCACCACGCGGCCATCCGGCAGCACTGCCGGCCGCGCCGCCTGGTCCGACACCCCGATATCCTCGGGCGCAGTCCAGCTCACGCCGCCATCGGCACTGATGCGCCGGTGGATGTTGAGATATCTCGTCGTCGCCGTGTCGTAGGTCCACGCAAACGAGCCGACCCGCCCGTCCGGCGCCACTGCACAACGCAAGTCCCAGTTGAAGATGCGCCCCGTCGGGTCCTCGGCCACGGTGGTCGGGCCAGTCCAGCTCTGCCCCTCCTCCGCCGAGTGGAAGAACACCGCCTTCTGCAGCCATTTCGAGCTATCGAGATACGTCTTGTTGGTCTCGATGCTCATCGCCAACCGTCCATCGGCAAGCTGCATGATCGGGCTGGTGAGGCTCGCCGGCCCGATTTCCGCGGGCATCGGCACCTCGCGCCATGCCGTCCAGTTAGCGCCATTGTCGCCGGAGTCGGCGAGGAGGATCACCATCGGCAGGCAGCCCTCGGTCTCCGCGTTGAACAGCGGCTTACCGGGATAGGTCGTGCGATCGACCCACATCGCCGCGGCAAGCAGCCGGTTGGGCGCGAGTTCGGTGATGTAGCAGAGCTTCAACGTCCCACCGGCGCCCCGCACCTCGGGCGGCACGAACGGCTGCGTCGGTCCCGACCAGCTGAGGCCATTGTCGGCCGAGCGATAGAACTCGATCCGCTCTTTCGCGGAATCCTTCTCGTCACCGGCGCGCAGCGTCGCCAGTAGCGTGCCGTCAGACAGCGCGGTGACCGATGGAAAGGTCAGGTTGGCGCGGTTGGTGCCCGGCTCGGCCCGGCCCAGAATCCCGCTCGCTACAATGTGCATGACGCCATTCCCCAAACGGCTCGGATCAGCTTTGTTTGCGTCCGGGCCAGCCCATCAGCAGCTTCACGTCCATTTCGGCGGCGCGCGCCTTTTCGGGGTCCTTGAACACGCGCAGCACGCATTGCGGCTTGGTGCGGTCGATTACGTCGTAGACGAGGTGATAGCCGGTCTTGTCCATGATCGGCCCGATCCAGCCGGCGCAGTGGTCGCAGTAGCGGCCCCAGGTCTCGGCATCGTTGTCCTGCGCCTTGGTGAGGCTCGGGCAGAGATGCATCTTCAACTCGAACTTGTCCTCGTCATAGCCGAGGTCGAGCTCGCAGTTTTCCTCGTCCTTGATCACCGACCAGTATTCGAGCATGCCCTCGAAACCCTTGGTCTCGATCAACGACAGGATATGCTTTTCCTGGTTCTTGCTGATCTCGAGGAAGTAGCGCTCGAGATGCTCCTCGCCCTGGCTTTCGAGGAACTTGAACACCTCGTTGTAAAAGCGGGTGAAGTGGTCGGACGGGATCATGCGCGCCTCCGGATCACCTGCCTGCAGGCACCTTCGCCGGTCACCGTGGTCTCGACGGCAAACGGCGTGCCCTCGGCCATCGCCCGGTTGGTGACGATGGTCTGGTCGCAAAAGAAGGGCGAAACGCTGGGCGCGATCTTCTTGACGTGGTGCCAGGCCGGGCAGCGCCGCACCGTCAGGATGATCTCGTCGTCGCCGACCGCGATGTCGTAATCGGCATGCTCGCGCTCGAAGAAATGCCGCCAGTGCTTCACCAGTTCGTTGGCGTCACCCGCCATCAGATGGCCACGGATGTCCTGGTAGACATCCTTGCCCACCTTGCCGAAAATCTCGTGCATCGCCTCGATGCCATAGCGGCTGACGATGAACTCGATGGTCGTGTTCACCGCCCCGTGGAAATCCATGTGGACGTTGCCGTCCTCTTCGTAGCGCAGCGGGTTGTCGCCCGGCTCACTCATGCGGCGCGCCGGTAGAGTTCGCGGCCGGAGACATAGGTCGCCTCAACCTCGAGCGTCCCCGGCGTCAGCACGGCGAAATCGGCGAGCTTGCCGACCTCGATCGAACCGATGTCGTTCTCCATCCCCAGCACCCGCGCCGGCACGAGGCTCGTCGCATGCGCAGTGCGGGTGAGGTCGGCGCCGACCATCGTGACGTAGTTGCGCATCGCCTCGTCCGGGGTCAGCGACGAGCCGCAGAGCCCGCCATTCCGATCGACCACCGCCTTGCCACGGGCACTGCGGACCCACTGGCCGGGATAGAACTCGAACTCCGTATCCTCGGCCCCGGCATACTTGTTCGCGTCGGTTTCGAGGAACACCCGATCGACCGGCAGCTGCGCGAGGATCTGCATCAGCTTGGGCTGCACATGGATGCCGTCGCAGATCAGCCCCAGCGCCAGGTTCGGCTCCGCCATCAGCGCATCGGTGAGCGACAGGACATGCAGTCCCATATTGCCGGGCTCGGGCTGGCGCATGACGTTGTACATGTGGGTCACCGCATCGATACCCCACGATACATAGCGCGCCACGTCGTCCGGCGCAGCCTGGCTGTGGCCCAGATGGATGCTCACCCCGGCCGCCTTCATCCGGCCGATAAACGCTTCCGCCCCCGGCAGCTCCGGCGCCAGCGTCACGGCCTTGAGCCGCCCGCCGGCCGCCTTCAGCATGCGCTCGGCGAGTTCGACGCTCGGCTTCTGCAGGTTGCGCGGGTTGTGGGCGCCGGGCGACGCGAAGCATGGGCCTTCGCTATGGACGCCCAGCGCCCGCGCGCCGGTGGCCTGTTCGGTCTCGGCGGCGAGGCGTTCGAGCACGCCTTCCATGTTCTCAGGTGGCAGGCAGCTGATCGAGGGGAGGAACCCCGTGACGCCGCGCGACAGCAGCAACTGCGAGTTGTCGGCGACGCACCCCGGCACGGTGTCGTTGTAGAGATAGACGTCCATGCCGTGCTGCAGCAGGTCGATGATGCCGGGGAACAGCAGCTTGCCGGTGGCATCGATATCCTGCCAGTCGTCGCCGGTCGCCGCGTCGCGCCCCACGATGCCGGCAAACCGCTCGCCTTCGACCAATAAATCCTGCCCGATCTCTCCGCCCGGGGTCACCAGCGTGGCGTTACGCCATCTTTGCTTCACTTGCAGAATCCATGCCGCTATAGTATATTGTCATGATAACCGCTTAACATCGGATTTCAAGGGGAAACGTGGGTTGTTCCGTGCCTGCACGACCCTCGGGATCAGTGGTAGCGGGCCAAATCCGGGCTGCAACGCAGGCACGGCTGTGGATATCGCTGCAACGGCAGCGGATTTGGCGCTAGCTGTGGTGAGCCACGGCACCGGGCGGGTGCTATATGTCGCCGACAGAGCCTTCGGCAATCAGTGGGAAGTCCTGACTTGAGTATCGACCTATCGCCACGCCACCTGCAGCTCAGAGACATGCTGTTCCGGCGCTGGAAAACCAACGGCGTGAAGACCGGCGATAAGATCGAGTCGCAGAACGAGATCGTGAAGTTCTGCGAGTTCTCGTTGATCACCGTGATCAAGACGCTGAAGGACCTCGAAGCCGAGGGGGTCATCCGCCGCCAGGTCGGCAAGGGTTCGTTCCTCGTCAAGACACCGTGGACCGAGGCGCACCACCGCGTCGGCTTCTTCTACAACCGCGACATCGTCGGCGGGGGCATCTTCAACAACGAGTTTTACACCAAGCTGGTGGTGGCGATGGAAAAGGCCGTCGTGACCGACGGACACGAGTTCATCCTCGGCAGCTTCACCAACAAATCCATGCCGGTGCATGTGTGGGATGCGCTCGATGTCGTGGTGCTGACCGGCATCACCAAGGACACCGAGATCGACAAGCTGGCCGAGACCTCGAGCCAGGTGGCGATCCTCGACCTGGTGCTCGACGACCTGCCCTACCACGCCTACCGTATCGACTTCGAACCGGCCTTCGTTGAGATGCTCAAGGCATTCGACGGTAAGCGGAACAAGTACCTCTACCTCAACACCACCATCACCTCGAGCGAGCAGGCCGCCCGCCTCGCGGCCTTCAAGCGCGCCTGCGCGGCGACGAAGACCGAGCAGGAAGTGCGCATCATCTCGGTGAACCAGGAAACCGGCGCCGACGATACCGCCGAGCTCGAAGCCGTGCTGAAGAGCTACAAACCCGACATCGTCTGTGGCTACATGCACCCCAGCTGGTCGCCACTGATCCAGGCCAAGGCGACAAAGCCGACCAAGGTCTATCCCTTCCTGCTCGATGCCGATCGCCCGAGCCTCTCGGTCGACTCGGCCGAATGGATGCAGCAGGTGCTGGCCGACATCTACGCCAACCTCGAAGATAGGAAGCCCGGCCGACAGGTCTTCAGCCAGCCGGCCAAGTTCAAGGGCTGAGACGTTGCCGACAGTTCGTTCTGAGCGGGTGGCTCCACCCCACCCTTGATCCCTCCCCATCGAGGGGAGGGAGAGACGACTGATAGCTCAGCGTACTCGATCGGCCTCCCTCCCCCTTGTGGGGAGGGAATGAGGGTGGGGGTGGCCACACGCTCGGAGGGTTCTACCCCAACGCCTTGTCGAACGCCGCCATCGAGTCATCGGCATAGTTGGCGAGCGCGATCACGTCGGCGCCGACCGACAGCAAATTGTAGCCCATGTCTGCATACTCGCCGATCAGGTCGCGGTTGGTCACCGTCGCGGCGATCTTGCCGTATTTGCGCGCCACCTCGGCGACACGCTTCCGCACCGCCTTGATGTCGTCGTGCTGGATCTGCCCGGGAATGCCGCTCGCCACGGAATAGTCGCCGGGGCCGAAGAACAGGCAATCCACCCCGTCCATCTCGGCGATCGCCTCGAGATGATCGAGGGCCTCGGGATCCTCGATCTGGTAGCAGGCGAAGCGCTCGGTGTTGGCGGTCTCGAGGTAGTCGAGAAAGCCGACACGGGTGAACTGCGCATCATTGTTGCCGCCATCCACCGCGCGCTTCCCCAGCGGCGCGAACTTGGTGATGTCGCGCACCTTGCGGGCGTCGTCGGCATTCATGACATGCGGCACGATCAGTCCGGTCGCATCCATCTCGTAGCCGCGGATATAGTCGCTGTAGCTGCCGCGCGAGATGCGCAGCAACGTGTCGACATCATAAAGCTTGGCGGCGCGGATCTGGTTCTCCACCTGCTCCCAGGTCGCCGACGTGTGCTCCATGCACAGCCACAGGGCATCGGGCTGCGCGGCGGCGAAGATCTCGGCGATCTTGGCGTCGGCGATGTTGAGCTTCAGCACCCGGGCGACCTTGCCCTCGCGGATGGTGCGCAGCACACGGCTCGGCCGCATGCGGAAGCGCGTCGGGGGCGTCGCGGCATAGGGCTGCGTTTGGGACAATTCGAAACTCCTCGGGAGGGTTATTTGGCGGTGTAGCCGCCATCGATGGGGATGTTGGTGCCGGTGACGTAGGCTGAAGCATCGGAAGCCAGAAACACGATTGCGCCCTTCAGGTCCGTGTCGTTGGCCATGCGCCCCAGCTGCGTGCGCGCGCTGTAGGCTTTGACGAACGGCGCCGGCTGGTTGTTGAAGAAGCCACCCGGCGAGAG
>JBKJMF010000129.1:0-10453 GCA_046596525.1 Devosia sp.
AGGAAGGATTGTCGATCTGATGGCCAAGCTCTCCGGCCCGATGCTGCCGCCCAAGAGTGGTGGCGCCCCCACACAGGCGGTGATCCTGCTGCACGGCTACGGCGCCGATGGCAGCGACCTGATCGGCCTCGGCCATCACTGGGGTCCGCTGCTGCCGGAGGCGCTGTTCATCGCGCCCAACGCGCCGACGCCCTGTGCCGGCAATCCGTTCGGCTTCGAGTGGTTCCCGCTCAGCGTCGACCGCATCGCCGGTCGGATAGAAGGGGCGAAGAATGCCGCGCCTGTGGTCGTCGAGTTTCTCACCGACCTCTGGACGCAGACCGACATCAGGCCGGCTGACACATTCCTTGTTGGCTTCTCGCAGGGGGCGATGATGGCGCTGCATATCGGCACTGCGCTGCCGCAGCCTGTGCGTGGCATCGTGTCCTTCTCCGGCGCCTTCGTGCCTGCGGACGGCTTTCCGGCCGCCGACAAGCCGCCGGTGGCGCTGATCCATGGCGATATCGATCAGGTGGTCGATCCCGATCTCAGCCGGCAGGCGGCGACCGAACTGACGGCTGCCGGCTATGATGTCAGCCTCCATATTTCGGCCGGCGTGGCGCATGGCATCGCGCCCGACGGGCTCGATTTCGCCACCGCGTTCATGTTGGCGCAAAGCACCTGAATCGATTGATCGAATCGCGCTTCACAGGGGTGTCACAGTCGGCATAGAATATTGCTGATCATGACTGGCCGCGATTCCCGATCTGGGGGCGACAAGTGACGGTACATGTGTCGCTTGAGAATAGCCCCGCACTGGTGCTGAACGCCGATTTCAGGCCGCTCAGCTACTATCCCTTGTCGCTTTGGTCCTGGCAGGACGCGGTCAAGGCGATCTTTCTTGATCGCGTGCACGTCGTCTCCAATTATGACCGGGTGATCAGGTCACCGAGCTTCGAGATGCTGCTGCCCAGCGTCGTCTCGCTCAAGGACTACGTGCGCCCCGCGCGGCATCCGGCGTTCACCCGCTTCAACGTCTTCCTGCGCGACAAATTCCAGTGCCAGTATTGCGGCACGCGCGACGACCTGACGTTCGATCACGTGATCCCGCGCTCGAAGGGCGGCCGCACCACCTGGGAAAACGTCGTCGCCGCCTGTGCGCCGTGCAACCTGCGCAAGGCCAACCGGCTGCCGCGCGAGATCAAGATGTTCCCGATGCAGGAGCCGTTCCAGCCGACCGTGCACGACCTGCACAATAACGGCCGGGCCTTCCCGCCCAACCACCTGCACCAGAGCTGGCTGGATTATCTCTACTGGGACATCGAGCTGGAGCCGTAAGGCTGGACGCCGGGTGCGCCAATAACTATTATTGGCAGGCAACCGACGGAGGCAAACATGGCCATCAGTGCAGATTTGGGCGCAAACCTCGAAGCCGTGGTCGAGGACCTGGTCAAGAACGGTCGCTACAACTCGAAGAGCGAAGTGCTGCGCGAAGGCGTCCGGCTGGTGCAGGAGCGCGAGGCGGAACTTGCAGAGCTCAATGCCTCACTTGATCGCGGCATGGCGGACGTCAAGGCCGGGCGAACGCGACCGGCTGAGGAAGTCTTCGCTGAACTGAGAGCTAAGTATCAAGCGATGGCAGACGCAGAAGACGCAAATGAAGCGCCACGTCGCCGTCTCCGCTGAGGCGCTCGCCGACCTGGACGAAATCTTCGAGTTTCTCGCTAAGGACAGCCCCAGGCTGGCCTTGCGCTTGGTCGGGCAGCTCGAGGAGGCGGCGCGTGACCTGCGCGAGACAGCGCTGCACTACCAGATCGTCGCGGAACGCCCGGACGGTCCGGTGCGCCGCAGAGTACAACATTCTCTTCTGGGTCACCGACGACACTGTCGGCGTACTTCGGTATCTTCACGGTAAGCGCAGAGTGATGCTGGGCGGCGAGGTAGACTAGACCTTCCGCCGCAGCAGCACCGCGCCGACCAGTGTAGCGATGACCGCCAGCAGGATCAGCGCGTTGTAGCCAGCCAGCGTGATGCCGAAGAGGCTGAATTGGATTTTGTCGCAGGGGATGACCTTGGCGGCGTTGATGTTCGACAGGTCATCGAAGCTTACCGCCACACCGGTTCCGCTGCAGGCCGTCGGGCCCGGCCAGAAGCCGTATTCGACGCCGGCATGGTAGGTGGCCATGTAGAGGCCCCAGGCGAAGATGGCGATGGCAATGCCCATCGCGGTGTAGAAGACTACGCGCGGCAGGCGGTTCCACAGGATCAGTATCAGCGCCAGCAGCGGCAGGCCCCAGTAGTAGGCGAGGCGCTGCTCGAGGCAGAGTTCGCACGGCACCAGCCCGCCGAAGAGTTGCGAACCCCAGGCGCCGGCAATGGTGGCGAGTGCGAGGACGAAGGCGATCGTTGCCAGGAGGCGCGGACGATTGGCGGTGAGGCTATTGGGCACGATGACGCTCCGCTGCGGATGCGCGCCATATTCTCGGGAGCGCGCTCCGAGTCAACTTAAGGTGGGTCACGAGATCGTCACTCGCCTGCCGGCCCCTTGAGGCCGAGCGTCTGCATCACGGCGCGGGCGTTGTCGGGGGCGTGTTCCTTGTCGGTCGAGACGAAGAACGCGAACACGTCGCGCGGCGGTGGGCCGGCTTCGGCGGCGGTGACGTAGGGGGCGTCGGCGACGGGC
The DNA here is from genome assembly GCA_046596525.1 of Devosia sp. Taxonomy (GTDB): domain Bacteria; phylum Pseudomonadota; class Alphaproteobacteria; order Rhizobiales; family Devosiaceae; genus Devosia_A. The sequence goes on from JBKJMF010000129.1 coordinate 2,663, forward strand.
TTGCCCTCGGACCACGCCTCGAGCCAGCCGGCACGGGTGTCGCGCTCGGCTACCGAATAGTTCTCCTTGCCCGGTGCGCCCTGCAGCCGCGCGTAGGAGAAGTCGGCGGTCTGGTCGATATAGGGCCAGTCCTCGGTGTCGGCGACGACGAGTGCGACGTTGTGGGCCCGGAGCTGCTCGATGAAGCGCGGGTCGGCGAAGCTCCCGTGGCGGACCTCGACGGCGTGCCGGACTTTGGTGATGCCGGTCGCATCGAGGAAGGGCGGGTTCTTCAGTCCATCGGCTTTGCCGGCCAAGGTCAGAAGTGCCTCCGGTGTCTGCGGCAGCAAAGCGAGGAAGGCCTCCATGCGGGCATCGTCATAAGTGACGTTGCCCGGCAACTGCCAGCAGAACGGGCCGAGCTTGTTGCCCAGCGCCATCACGCCCGAAGCGAAGAAGTTGGCAAGCGGCTGCTCGACGTCCTTCAGGCGCTTGATGTGGGTCACCAACTGGTGGCCCTTCACGCTGAAAACAAAGCCATCCGGGGTCTGGCCGGCCCAGTTCTGAAAGCTCGCGGCCTTCTGGTGCGAATAGAAGGTGGCATTGATCTCGATATTGCCGAGACGGGCGCTGGAAAAAGCCAGCTCGGCCTTCTGCTTCAGGCCGTCTGGATAGTAGCTCTTTCGCCAGGGTTCGAAAACCCAACCGGCGGTGCCGAGCCTGATCGTGGTTGCCATCGATTCCTCCCGAACGCAGAAGTGCTTAGTCTGCGTCGCAAGGCAGGGCTAGTCCAGTGGCGTGGGCCGTGGCGCGAGGCCACGGCCCTTAGTGCGTCAGTAGGACAGGGCGCAGGTATAGTTGGCGGGGTTGGAGTCCACCGCCGCCCAGTTCGAGTAGAAGGTGATGTTGTTCCACGCGATGCCGACATCGGCAGCACACTTCTTGCCAGCGGACTGGCAGTTCTCGAAGGTGTGGGCATTGACGGCGGCGATCTGCCCGCCGTTCGCGAGGAACACCACACACTGGGTGTTCACCCACGTCTGCGCCTGCGCCGGGGTGTTCGCGGCGGTGGCGACCGCCGCGATCGAGACCGCCGAGATCACAAGGACGGCCGCGCCCTTAGTAAACGAGCTCGGTGCCGTATTGGTATTGAGTTTCATGGATCAGTCCTCCAGTCATCCAGCCAAAATCGGCTGAATTCATGGAGCTAAGCTGATCGATCTTCTTGGCAATGGTAATCTCCGGAAAGGTCGGACCTTTCGGTACTATCCTCTTGGGAGGTAGTGCGGTGATTTTGTCCAGGTCGCGCCAGAAATCACTGATCCCGGCGACGTCGATGACTTTTGCGTTGGAGCCCATTGCTGGCTGCCAGTGCTGCTCGACGGCCACCCCTTTCCACCACAGCGATCCGTCGTCGACGTAACCGATGTCCGGATTGGCCGGAGGTGAGCCGAATGTCGCCTGGGTCAGCGAGGCCTGCAACGGGAGGTCACTGGTGACTGCGGCCCCGAGTTCAAACGTCGGGGTCCAGCCGGCGGCGGCTGCGGGAGAGGCAAGCAGCAGCGCAAGGCCTGCTGTCGCCACGGTGCTAGAGGCGAAGTTCATCGGACCCACCCTTCGTCGTGCTGGAGTTAGCGGAAACCTGCGCTGGCGGCTCGGTAGGCAGCGGAGGCACGGTGATGCCGTTCAGGAAGGCCTTGTACTCGACCACGGTGCGATGCAGGGCCCGGTCGAGGACCGGTGCAAACCAGGTCGAGATGGTCAGGGCTTTCGCTGCGCGGCTGCGTTCACTGGTTGACGAGGTGACATAGCCCTTCGCGACCAGTTGTTTCACATAGCGCTTGGCGGCTTTCTCGGAGACCACACCAAGATTGTCCTCGAGAAGCTTGTAAGCCTGCTGAAGATGAAGCGGACGACCACGCTGCTCGGCATAGGCGATAGCCAGCAGAATCTGAGAATGCTGCACCGACTTGTAGAGCCACGGCGGCAGCTTCTCGGCTTTCATTTCCTCCTCAACGAGGCAGGAAAGTCGAACGATAGTCTGGATGCTGTTGAACACGGCAACCCCTCGGCAATGTTTGCCCCAGACCAGATATGGGGTCGCCGGCGGAAATGTCATGGCCCTTTCGGGCACCTGTTTTGTCTTGGAGCCGTTGTGGGCCTCAACAAGACGACAGGTAGCGGTAAGCTGGATTGGTGCCCCCGGTCGGACTCGAACCGACAAGCCTCGCGGCGGCGGATTTTGAGTCCGCTGCGTCTACCAATTCCACCACAGGGGCAACGGGCATGCCCCTACCATTGTGCCGTTTGCGGTGCAACCCTCGGGCGCGATCAGACGACAGGCGGCACGAAGGGGTACTCGTCGACGCGCTTGGGGTCGCGCGGCTCTTCCTCGTCGAAGCCGGTCCAGCCCTCGGCCTCCAGCGTCTGGCGATCGACACTGGGATCAACGCCTTCAGCATGGCGGAGGATGGCTGTGGCGGGGCCCGCGTGGGCTTCGTCGACACGGGCGCTGACGATGGCGCCGCCGCTCTCGACCTTCTCGGCAAGCACCTTCGCTTCGGTCTCGGAGACTCCGGCGCCGGTCAGGGCGCCGACCAGTCCACCAGTGGCGGCGCCAACGCTCGCGCCGGCAATGGCGCCGATGGCGGTGGCGAACAGCCAGCCGGCGGCGACGACCGGCCCGAGGCCGGGAATGGCGATGATGCCAAGGCCGGCGAGCAGGCCGCCGGCCGCGCCGAGCCCGGCGCCGACTTCGGCACCGGTGGTGGCGCCTTCGCCAACATCGTCGGGCTCATAGTCGGGCGGGGTATTGGCGACGAAGCTGATATCGGTGTGGGAGATGCCGGCTTCGTGCAGCGCATGCACGGCGGCGGTGGCGTGCTCGTAGCTGTCGAACTGTCCGATGATGGTCTGCATGGGAGCCTCCTTGTTGTCCCTACAACGAGCCAGGAGGCCCCGGCGTTCCTCAGGCGCCCAACGCCAGGCGGGCGAGGTAGACCGCAAGCACACCGCCCGCCATGGCGGCGAAGAGGTTGCGGCTGACGATGTAGATCAGCGCCGTTGCCGCTGCGGCGATGGCTTCGGCGACGCCGCCGGCGAGAATCGCCGGTGCGATGAGTGAGGCGAGCACGGCGCCCGGCACGTGCTTCAACCAGTTGGCGACAAAGCCGGTAGTGGGCAGCCGGTTGGCCAGCAACAGGCCGCCGGCGCGGATGGCAAAGGTCGCAGCGGCCATGCCGAGGATGGCGATCAGCGCTTCAAGCGACATTGCGGCGCTCCTTGACGGTCTCGGCCAATGCACCCGCGAAGCTGCCAACGAGACCGCCGACGATGATGTACCAGTTCCCCTCGATCAGCCGCGAGGTGAGGATGGCGGCGAGCGCTCCGACGAACCACGGGATCAAATCGCCGCGACCCTTCCACATACCGAGGAGGAGCGCGAGGAAGGTGGCGGTGAAGGCAAAATCCAGCCCGTAGCGGGTCGGATCGTCGATGAAGGCGCCGAGCAACCGGCCGCAGAGGGTTGAAAGCACCCAGCTGAACCAGCTGAGGACGCCGGTGCCGAGGAAAAAGGCGACACTGCCACTGCCCTTACGCATCTCGGCCATGGTCATCGCCCACTGCTCGTCGGCGACGACGAACATGCTGGCAAACGCCTGGGGCAGCGGCAGGTGCCCTACCAGCGGCCGCAGCGTTGCGGACATCAGCAGCATGCGCAAGTTGACGATGGCGGTGGCGATGACGATCGAGACAATCGGCAGGCTGCCCGGCGTCCACATGTCGAGAGCCACGAACTGGCTGGAGCCGGCGAGCACCAGCCCGCTCATCAGCGCCACTTCGAGGACGCTCATTCCAGCCTGGCCGGCGAGCACGCCCCAGACCACGCCGTAAGCGGCGATCGAGATGGCGACAGGCAGGAACATTCGGACGCCGAGCCAGAACTGCGCGGGTCCGCTGAGGGGAGCGGGTGCATGCATGGGCGGCACGCTACACGAGCCGCCGGGCTTTGGTGATGAGAGTTGTTGATCGCATCTATTCACCCCGGTGATCGGGGACCAGGGCGGCGATGATGCGCCGGGCGTGATCCGGCGACGTCAGGATCGGCACCATGTCGGTCAATTGGTCGATGCTGCCGGATGGGACCTGGCGCAGCATTTCGTCATTGATGGCGCCGCGCAGGCCGGCCGCAATTTCGTCGGCGTTGATTACCCGGAACGGGCGGGTGAAGTAGGGGGCCACATGCGGCGGCACGGCGCCGGGGATGCCGCGCTCCAGTTGAAGGTTGGCGAGTTGCTCCGCGGCAGCAGCGATGGCCGCTTCACGTTGCTCCCATTGCGGCGCGGTCAATGCCTCGGTCAGCGGCGGTTGCAGTTGGCTGGCGATATCGAGCCGGGCAAAGGCCGTACCGAACCACTTGGAATAGGGCGCATAGCGACGTTCGATGAGGAACGCGATGTGCATCAGGTTCTCGACGAGGCGCGAGGCGATCAAGCGAGATCCCAAGGCATCGCCGAGTTGGCCAGTGCGGCCGACGAAGGCGCGCTCTTCGCCGATCCGGTCCCACTGGGTCGCCAGCCGCAGCAGCCACACGTCGCGCGGAAAGTAGTCGAGGCGGTGCCGCAGATCCGCCAGTTGCCCGGCATCGTCACGGAACACGGCGCCGGCGGTGAGGGTCAGCAGCCGCTGCTGCGGGAAGGCCAGCCAATCGACGTTGGAGAACGGGCCCAGCCCCGTGCCGAACTGGCGCCGCACCAGCGCCTCGAGCGTCATCAGCTCGACGCCGTGATCGGAGGTCAGCCAGCCACTGGCGCGAACCTGGCGGCCGGCGCTGGGGAACCGTACGGTCCAATCCTCGAAGCTTTCGGGCAATTGCCGGTCCAGCGCGGCCATCAGCGCATCGGCATGCACGAAGTCGGCCTCGTCGAGGAAGATCTGGACTGTTGGGCCGTAGTTATGATCGGCCGACATCTCGGTATCGAAGCCCAACACCTCCGAGCCGTCGCCGAGCCGGGCGGCCGCGTAGCGCAGCTGCGGCAGGGCGTCGGCGATGATGGGGCCAACGAGCGTCTCGTAGAAGCGGCGGGAGAGGTCGAGGCCGGTCGTCATTGATTTGCCTTTGCCGAGCATGGGCCGGTTGAAGCGCCCGGACGTTGACCGGCCGGCAGGGCGGGTCTAGAGAACCGCCCGTGCGTTCATACCCCATCGTGCTCCGACCCGCCTGCATCTTCAGCTGAGATGTGAAGTGGCCCGCCTCGCGACCCGGTCGACTGACCGGCCGCTGGTCATTTGGGGCCCAACGCCGTCGCATACTTTACGGGTTTCGGAGTCATTCCATGAACAATCTCAGCAAGCCGCTCTGGCAGCGGTTCCTCGTCTTTCTCGTGCCGCTGATGCTCAGCAACATCCTGCAGTCGCTGTCGGGGACGATCAACAACATCTATATCGGGCAGATGATCGGGGTGGAGGCGCTAGCCGCCGTCTCGGTGTTCTTCCCGATCATGATCCTCCTGATCTCGTTCGTGATCGGGCTCGCCTCAGGCGCCTCGATCCTGATCGGGCAGGCGTGGGGCGCCAAGAACCTGATCAAGATCAAACAGATCACCGGTACGACGCTGACGGCGGGTTTCATTCTCGGATTATTCGTTGCCGTGATCGGTGCGCTGTTCGCAGACAACCTGATGCAACTGCTCGGGGCGCCGGCGAACATCCTCGCCGATGCGGCTGCCTATGGCCGGGTCATCCTGATCGGCATGCCGGGCTTCTTCATCTTCCTGCTGATCGTTTCGATGCTGCGCGGCGTGGGCGATACGGTCACGCCGCTGCTGACGCTGATCTTTTCGATCGGTATCGGGCTGGTGGTCACCCCGGCCCTGATCCAGGGCTGGTTCGGGCTGCCGCAGATCGGCGTCTTGGCGGCCGCGGTAGCGTTCATCGCCGGCTTCGTCGTGGTGCTGGTGTTCCTCTACTTCTACCTCAACGCCAGGAAGAGCCCGATGGCGCCGGATGCGCAGCTGATCGCCAGCCTCAAGATCGATCCGAAACTGCTCGGGCTGGTGGTGAAGCTCGGGCTGCCGGCCGGTGTCTCGATGGTGGTGTCGTCGCTGTCGGGCATCGTCATCATCGGCATCGTCAACCGGTTTGGCTCGGATGCGACCGCGGCTTATGGCGCGGTCAACCAGGTGTTGAGCTACGTGCAGTTTCCGGCCATGTCGATCGGCATCGCCTCGGCGATCTTCGCCGCGCAGGCGATCGGGGCACGCCGCTTCGACGATGTCGAGAAGGTGACCCGGACGGCGCTGGTGATGAACCTGTTCGTCACCGGGGCGCTCGTGTTGATCGCCTACCTGTTCTCGCAGCATCTGGTGCGGCTGTTCATCACCGACGAAGCGGTGGTGCAGGTTGCCGAGCGGCTGCTGCACATCGTGTTGTGGAGTTGCCTGATGTTCGGCTGGGGTTCGGTGTTCTCGGCGGTGATGCGGGCTTCGGGCGATGTGTGGATCCCGATGGCGCTGTCGCTGGCGGCGATCATCCTCGTCGAAGTGCCGGCGGCGCTGACGCTCAGCCACTTCTTCGGACTCGACGGCGTATGGTGGGGCTATTGCCTCAGCTTCACGGCGCTGCTCACCTTCCAGGCCATCTACTATTTCGGCTGGTGGCGGAAGAAGGAAATCATCGCGCTGGTCTAGCCAGGATATCCCAGGCGGCCATGGCGCCGTCGATGACACGATCCAGGGCGGCGCCACCGGCGCCGTCCCGCGCCTGCAAGGCCAGCCCGTTCAGCACCGTGGTGTAGAACGCCGCCATGGCATCGGCATCGGCGCCTTCGGGTACGTCGCCATCGGCCATACCCTTCCGTATCCGCGCCGCGAACGACCCGGTCGAGGCGTTGCGCAGCATTGCCAGGTGCGCCCGCACTTCGGCGTTCTGCGGCGGGCCGACGGCGGCGGCGAGGACGATCATGCAGCCGCTCGGGATGCTCGGGTCCGCATAGGTCTCGGCATTGCTGCGCAGCAGCGACTCGATCGCGCGGCGCGCCGTGGCGACGTCGCCGAGTTCCGGCCCGTAGGTGCGCACGTAAAGATCGAGCGCCTCGTAGAACAGCTGCTCCTTGGGCCCGAAGGCGGCATAGAGGCTCGGCTTGCCGATGCCCATGGCGTCGGCGAGGTCGCCGACCGAGGTGCCTTCATAGCCGCGCTCCCAGAACAGGCGCATCGCCTTGTCGAGGGCGGCATCTCGATCGAACTCGCGGGGACGGCCTGCCAAAATCGGGTTTCCGGATGATTGTCTACCGATCAGTATAAAATTCTTGACGCTGCATCGCAACCGTCATAGCCAATTGTGTACCGATCGGTAGAAAATGGAGATCCGATATGACTGAGCTTGAGCTTTCCGGCCGCGTGGCCCTCGTCACCGGCGGCAGCCGCGGCATTGGCGCGGCGACCGCGCTGGCGCTGGCCCGGCAGGGCGCCGACGTCGCTTTCACCTTCGAGCGCAACGGTGAGAAGGCCGGCGAGATCGAGCAGCAGATCACCGCGCTCGGCCGGCGCGCCCTCGCCATGCAGGTCGATTCTGCTGATCCCGGCGCGGTGATCGCCGCCGTGGAGCGGACCGTAGAGACGCTCGGGCGCATCGACATCCTGGTTAACAATGCCGGCGTCGGCGCCGGCGGGCCATTCGGCGATGTCACAGTCGAGGCGTTCGACCGGATGTTCTCGATTCATGCCCGCGCACCGTTCTTTGCGGCGCAGGCGGCGGCCAAACACATGGGCGCGGGTGGGCGGATCATCTCGATCGGCACCAACATGGCGA
>JBKJMF010000045.1:0-18478 GCA_046596525.1 Devosia sp.
GCCAGATCGGTTCCGGTCGTAGCCGATGTGAGCCCGGATTCGTCCCGTAGCCGGACGGCGGCGGCCGGGTCGGTGTCGACAAACGCGACGATCTCGACCTTGCCGGCAAGTCCGGGCTCCGCAAGAGCCTTCAACCAGCCTCGAGACATGTTTCCACATCCCGCTAGAACGGCACGAAACACCAAGATCCCCTCCCGCATCAGTCGATTCTTCGGAAGCGCTTACGAAAGCTCCGTAAGCGCTTCTGGATTGACCGTAAGCGCTTACGAAGCTAGTTCTTTGGTCATTCGCATGTCAATAGGGGACGGTTTCGAGGGGTGGACGATGCGGGGAATAGCGCGCCTGGCTCATGAGCTGGGCATCTCGACGGGAACGGTGTCACGTGCCCTGAATGGCAAGCCTGATGTGAACGAGAAGACTCGCGCGCTGGTGCTCGAGACCGCGAAGCGGCTGGGGTACGCCCCAAATCAGGCGGCTCGCGCCCTCGCTCAGGGCGCGACCCGCTCCATCGGTTTCATGATGGATCTCGACCGCGAGACCGCGCCGAGCAGTGAGTACTTCTTCATGGGCGTGTTCGATGGCGTGCAATCGGTGTTCCGAAAGAACGGCCTCGACCTGCTCGTCTTGCCCCGTCCCACCGATGAAGACGGGGTTGCCTACCTTGAACGTTACGTGGCGCGCGGGGTGTTCGACGGAATGATCCTTGCCGGCATGCAGCGGGTGGATCCGCGTGTCGACCTGCTGCAATCGGCGGGGATTCCGTTCGTTACTCTCGGGCGCAGCACCTCGGGCACGGACTATCCCTGGATCGATCTGGATTTCGAGGGTGTCGCGGAAGTGGCGATCGACCGGCTGGTCGCCGCTGGCCATCGGCGCATCGCGGTGACCGTTCCCGCTGACAACCTGAATTTCGGTCACGTCTTCCAGGCGGCCTACCGGCATGCGTTGGAGCGGCATGGCATTGCATTCGATCCGGCCCTGGTCTTCGCCCGTAGCCGTAACGAAGCCACCGGCTATCGCCTCGTCGATGAGATGGCAGCGCTGCCGGACCCGCCGACTGCCATCGTCCTCATCTTCGAAACCGTCGCGATCGGCATCTACCGGCGTCTCGCCGAACTTGGAAAAACACCTGGCGTAGACCTCGCCATTATCGGCTTCCGCGACGAGCCGACCGTGCGGTTTCTCGCTCCCGCGCTCACCTGTTTCAGCACGTCATTGCACGATGTGGGCGAGGATCTTGCCCGAGCACTCCTCGCAAGGATTCCGGCCTTTGCGCAGTACTCAGCTTCGCCTCCCATGCAAAAGCTGGCGCCGCTTTCGATTAGGCCGGGACAAAGCGGATAGCGGGCCAAGCCTAACTTCTGCCTAAGGCCGGCGGCGCGAAGTGCCGCCGGCCTTTTTGCCTGCAATCGCAGCTTACATGCCGCCGCGCAGTTCCTTGACCTTGGCGGCCGCGTCCTCCGCCGCTTCATCGACCGTCATCTTGCCGGTCAATGCGTTCTGCAGCATATCGGGCACGATGATGTTCATGATCTCGGGCGCTTCGGGAAGCGCCGGGAACGGGATGCCGTTGGTGAGCATCGAGGTCGTGACGTCGAGGAACTTGATGGTATCGAGGCGTTCCTTCATCCACTCGGTTTTGAAGCCGCCGAGGTTGCCCGGATTGGAGCCGGCCCAGGCAAGCTTGAGCGACCACTCGGGACTGGTCCACATGCAGATCAGCGCCTTTGCTGCCGGCTCGTCCACCTTGCCGCCATCCACGAACTCGGAATTGAGGATGTGGATGTTGGAGCCGCCGAACACCACGGCGCGCTTGCCGTCGGGGCCGGTCGGGATCAGGCCGTAGCGCATGTTGGCGATGACCTTGTCGGCCGCCTCCTTGTCCGCGCCGGTCGCCAGGCCGGCGAGTTCGTTCATGCGGGCATACTCGGACGGATGCGAGATCATCATTGCCAGTTGGCCAGCGATGAACGGCGCCTGGTTCTCGACCTGGGTGTTGGTGAGGGCGGAAACCGGGACCGACTTGTCCCGGACATACATGTCGTAGGAGGCCTGCAGCGCCCGCTTGCTCTCGGGGCTATTGAGCCTGATCTCGCCATAGGTGGGAGCGGGGTCCGCCTCATCGAACACGCCACCACCGTAACCCCATAGCTGCGGCATGAAGCGATAGGGCGTGTTGCCGGCGTTCTGCTTGGCCACGAGGCCGTAGCCGGAGATGCCGAGCTTGTCGTGGATCTGCTTCGAATAGGCGACGACGTCGTCCCAGGTTGCAGGCGGCTTCGTCGGGTCGAGACCTGCCTTCTCGAAGAGGTCCGCATTCCAGATGAACGCCATCGTCTCATTGTTGGTGGGGATGCCGTAGGTCACCCCGTCCCAGGTGACTGCCTTCATGGCGCCCGGCCAGAAGTCCTTGCTCGAATACCCGACATCCTCGGGCTTCAACTCCTTGAGGTAACCCTTGGCCGCGAACTCGGTGCCGCCCAGGATCTGCAGGCGGATCGCCATCGGAGCGGCGTTGCCCAGCAGCGCCGTGCGGAACTTGTCGAGCAGGTCGTTGTAGGTGATGCCCTGCTCGACCAGTTCGATGCCCGGGTAGGTCGCGCGGAACGCCGCGAAGAAGTCGCGGTAGTTGTCGCGCATGATCTGCGGATCGCCGTCGAATATGCCCTGGAACCAGAACGTGAGCTTGCCCTTGTGGTCGGTCGGCGTGACCGAGTTGCAGTGACCGACCGTATCGAACGTCTCCGTGCCGGCGATCGATCGGACGTATTCCGGGGACCATTTGGTAACGTCGACACTTTGAGCCAACGCAGTCGAAGTCGGCAGCGATGCGACCAACGCAGCCGCCGCAATGCCATGCGCAAGCGCACGGCCGAGTCCGTGTTTTGACATTCCGATCCTCCTCCTACCCACCGCCTGCGCCCCTCGCGCATGCAGGGATTTTCGTTCGGCGGGTCTGCCGATTGCACAATTATCGCCTCGATTTCGCATCAAGCAACAAGGATTTTGCAAAATTGGTCTCAGTTGTCTGGAAATCTGTCGCGGATTGCGGCAGAACGGGTGGGACTGTAGGAGGCACTTTGATGAGTGAGTTTAAGGCCAGTCCGCCGGTGGGGATCGATGCGACCGGGGTGTCCGAAGAAGGGGCAGCGGTTTACGAACTCATCCGGGACGACATCATCTCCAACCGCTTGAAGGCCAACGACCGGCTGGTGGTTGCGGAACTCTCAGCGCGACACGGCGCAGCCGGCAACGCGGTGCGCGAGGCGCTCCAGCTGCTGCGTTCCCAGGGCTTCGTGCTGATGGTGCACAACAAAGGCGCCCGGGTCCGCCCCATCGATGAGGAGTTTGTCCGCGACATCTACGAGATCGGCGTGTTGATCGAGCCAGCCCTGGTCCGCTGGTTCGTGAGCATGGCTACCGCCGCGGATATCGCCCACCTCGAGCGCATCCAGGACGAGATAGAGGCCAACAACTTTGCCGATCCGGTCCTTCACAGCGAACTGGACACGCAGTTCCACACCCGCATGTACGAACGCCACTACAACCACCTGGCCGCGGAACTCTGGTGGAAGCACCGCGAGGTGCTGCGTGCGGTGACGCGCCGCTTCAGCTTCACCTTATCCCGTCGGGCGCAGGTGATGCGCGATCATCGCGAACTCATTCGACTGATCAAGGATGGGGACGCCGACAAGGCGGCAGCGCTGATTGCCCAACACGTCGATGGGTCGGGTCGGCATATTCTCGAACAGATGCGGGCGGCCACTGCTGCGCGGGCCAGCTAGCAGTTTCAAGGCATCCAAGAGAGCGACGCCTGACAAGCATTATTGGGAGGAATGGATGAAGATCACAGGCGTGCAGCCCTGGCTGGTGAAAGCAAGCAGCTCTTACTGGGGTGAGTACCTGTTCGTTGAGGTGACCACCGACGAGGGCATCTCGGGCTGGGGCGAGATCACTTCCACGACGAAGATCGCCAACCGTGCGCTGTGCTCGATCCTCAAGCAGGTCGGCGTACAGATTGCCGGCGAGGATCCGAGCAGGATCGAGCGCCTCTGGCACAAGCTGTTCCGCAGCTTCACCTACATGGGCAGCCGCGGCGCAGCGTGCGAGTGCGTCAGCGCCATCGACATCGCGCTATGGGACATCCGCGGCAAGGTGCTCGGACAGCCCGTCTACGAACTGCTCGGCGGTCCGGTGCGGGACGACATCTCGCTCTACACCCACCCGGACCAGAGCAAGTTCACCAGCAAGGAAGGCGTCATCGCCGAGATACGCGCCATCGTCGATTCCGGCCACGTAGCGCTGAAATTCGATCCCTTCCCGTACCAGGGCGACCGCGAGCAGCGGGACGGTTATCTGGACGGCATGATGTCGCGTAGCGACGAGCGCAAGGCGGCTGAGCTGACGGCCCTGATCCGCGAAACGGCGGGCCCCGAGGTCGAGGTACTGATCGACGCGCATGGACGCTTCGATGTGCCCACCGCCATCCGCCTGTGCCGGTCGCTCGAGGACGCCGGCAATATCGACTGGTTCGAGGAGCCGGTTCCGCCGGAGAGTTACGGCGCGCTCAAGCAGGTCCGCGACAAGGTGAACGCGGCGATCTCGGTAGGCGAGCGGGCCCACACCAAATGGGACTTCGTATCGATCCTCGAAAACAAGCTCGCCGACTACATCATGCCCGACGTGACCTGGACCGGCGGCATCACCGAACTGAAGAAGATCGCCACGCTGGCCGAAGCCTACTACGTGCCGATCTCGCCGCACGACGCAGGCGGCCCGATCAATGTGCTGGCCGGCGCGCACGTCATGATGACGGTGCCCAACTTCTACCGCCTCGAGACGTCGCGCTGGGATCTGAGCGGCTACAACGAACTGATGCACACCCGGCTCGACAACTCGAACGGCAGCCTCAAGCTGCCTCGCGTTCCTGGCCTCGGTATCGAGCTTAACCGCGACTACCTCGAGGCCAACCGGATCGACCCGGCATAGGCCGAGCGACGGCGTCGCGACGCACAATAGCGTCCTGGGGAGGGACGGCCATGAAGATCACCGCCATAGAAACCGTCGTCGTCAACGCCGTGCATCGCAACTGGATCTTCGTGAAGGTGCTGACCGATCAGCCGGGCCTTTGGGGCTGGGGCGAGGCAACGCTCGAATGGAAGACCCGGGCCGTGAAAGGTACCATCGAGGATCTGGCGCCCTTCCTCATCGGGCAGGACCCGATGCGGATCGAGCACCTGGTCAACGCCATGACGCGCTTCAGCTTCTGGCCGCTCGGCTCGATCGGGCTGACCGCGGTGTCGGGCATCGAGCATGCGTTGTGGGACATCAAGGGCAAGGCGCTGGGCGTGCCGGTCTGGCAACTGCTCGGCGGCCGGGTCCGCGACAAGGTGCGCGTCTATACGCACCTTCGCCGCGGCTCCTCTAGTGCCCGGGTTTCTAATATGGACATCAGCGCCTTCTGCGATGCCGTGCAGGAGACGGTGGAGATGGGCTACGACGCCATCAAGCTCGGCTTCGTGCCCTATACCGGCTACGACGCGCCGTTGCAGGCGGTGAGGCATGTGGAAAAGCTGGCCGCCGCGGTGCGCGAGCGCGTTGGCGACGGCGTCGACATCATGACGGATTTCCACGGCCGGCCGGATTCGCTCGACGCCGCTATCGCCTATATCAACGCCATCGCGCCGATAAAGCCGCTGTTCTGCGAGGAAGTGATCCAGCCGGACGATACCGCCGGGATGGCTGACATCGCGCGGCGCGTCGACTGTCCGCTGGCAACCGGCGAACGCCTGTTCACGCCGCGGGAATTCGCCGAAGTCGCCCAGACCCGGGCGGTAGCCTACATCCAGCCCGACCTTGCCCACTGCATGGGTTTTACCGGCGGTCGCAAGATCGCGGCTATCGCCGAGGCCGCTCACATGGGCGTCTGCCCGCACAACCCGATGGGCCCGGTCGCGGGCGCGGTGGCGCTGCAGTTCGATGTCGCAACCACGAACTTCGTGATCCAGGAAGAAGCCGTCGGCATCGTGCCGTGGTTCGAGGAGATCTGCTCTACCTACCCGCTGCAGCTCGTCGACGGAGCCTGGGCCGTGCCGGATGGACCGGGCCTCGGCATTGAGATCGACGAGACAGCGGCAGCCAGGCATCCCTTCGCACAGGAAGTCATTCCGGCAACCGAGTCCCTGCTGTCGGACGGTCGGATAGCCAACTGGTAGGCGTTGGTGACAAGGGGATCAGGCCTAAACCCCGCCACCTCCTTCCTCGGTTAGCCTTTGACGGCGCCCTGCAGCAGTGCGGCCACGAACTGTCTTTGAAAGACCACGAAAAGGATCACGGACGGCGCCAGGATGATCAGGGAACCGGCACACAGCAGAGGAATGTTGGTGCCCCACTGTCCCTGGAAGGCGCCAAGCGCACCTGCCATCGTTCGTTCGAGTGGCACCTCCACCAGCACCATCGGCAGCAGAAAGGAATTCCAGGTCCAAAGGAACTGGAGGATGGTGAGCGACAGGATCGCCGGCCGCGCGAGTGGCACCTGAATCAGCCAGAACTGCTGCCATGGGCCGGCGCCATCGATCTCGGCCGCTTCGCTCATCTCATGGGGCACATTCACAAAGTGCGCCCGCATCCAATAGATCGAGAACGGCATGAAGAGCCCGATCAACGGCAGGATGATCGCGAACTTGGTGTTGAGCAGGCCGAGCCACTGCACTTCATAGTAGAGCGGAATGATCACGACCTCGATCGGCAGGGTCAGGCCGATCACAAAGAGCAGGTAGACGACGCCACTGCCGCGCGGCGCGAGCTTGGCGAGGCCGAAACCTGCCATCGTGCCGATGAGAACCGAGATCGGGACGACGCATGCGACGATCGTGATGCTCGAGAGCAGCAGCCGGTCCATGTTCGCCGACTTGAAGGCCTCAACGAAATTGCCCCACTGCGGATCGGCCGGCCATTGCAGGCCGGACGGATAGGTCCCCGACGGCGCGAGGGCTGCCGAGAACATGGTGATAAATGGCAGCACGGTCACGAACATGAGCCCGATGAGAATGCTGCGGGCAGCAAAACCGCCTAGTGCCGCGCTCTTCACTTTCGCGGCTCCCGCATGGCCCACTGAATGGGGAGAATACAAACGATAACAAGGATCATCAGGACCACTGCCAGTGCCGAGGCGAGCCCCACCTGCCGGTGGGCGAACGCCAGCCGGTAGATCTCAAGACCGGGAACGGTCGTCGCCTCTCCGGGCCCGCCACCCGTCGCGATGTAGACAATGTCAAAGCTCGCGAGTGCCGCGATCACCGTCACTGTTATGCAAACGCCGATCTCCTGGCGCAGGCCGGGCAGCGTGATCCAGATGAATTCGTCCCAACTCGACGCGCCATCGAGCTTGGCCGCCTCGTAGAGTGTGGCTTCGATCTTGGCGATGCCGGTCACCAGCAGCATGGTGCAGAGGCCCAGCAGAACCCATGCCCCGATGATACCAACCGCAGGCAACGCAAAATCGAAGTCACCAAGCCAGGCGCGCGTCACCGAGCCCAGGCCGAGGGCCTCCATTAGCTGGTTCACGACGCCGTTGGAGGCGAGCATCCAACTCCAGGCAATGCCCGCCGCAACCAGCGGGATCACCTGCGGAATGAACAGGATGGTTCGGGCCGCAGTGCCGAAGCGGCCGCTGAGATGGTTGCGGATGACCTGCGCCACGCCCAGCCCGATGCCAACCGGCAAGATGGTGAAGTAGAGAACGAGCTGGAAGGCGTTGCCGATGGTCAGCAACAGGCCCGGTTCGGTGAGGACCGTGACGTAGTTGGACAGGCCGCGAAATTGCATCGCTCCGATGCCGTTCCAGCGCAGCAGCGAATAGTAGACCGTGATGCCGATCGGGATCAGCACGAACACCGAATAGAACACGAGCGCCGGTGCGATGAAGGCCCAGGCCATTAGTGGGCTGCGACTCCGGTCCGAAGATCGGGGTCGCAGGTACTGCCGTCGGGAGTTAGGCAAAAGAGACGTCATTCAATCGCGATCGAACCAGTATCAGCGGGACAGTTCTTTTTCATATTCGGCCTGAACTGCCGTGAGCGCACTGGCCGCATCGGTTCGGCCGCCCACCATGAGTTGCAGCTGCGGCGTCCAGCCCTCGGCGAAGATCGCGCCCGTCGCGTTGGCAATGAAGTCCATTGCGCCGTTCTCGCCTGCGAGCACATTGCCCGCGGTCAGGGTTGCCTCCGTCACAGAGCCCGGAGCGACCGCCGGGATGGGCAGTTCAGGCGGACCGCCGGGATTGGAGCCGCCCACATCGACGTTGATGCGGCGAGCACTCTCGTTGGTGGCCACCCAGTTGAAGAAGAACGCCGCACAGTCGGCATTCTTCGCCTTGGCGCCGATGCCGTAGGTGAGCGGCGCAGACATCGCCGCATGCTTGCCCCCCGCTGCCGCCGGCGGCATCAGGAAGAACCCGACTTTGCCCGCCATCTGCTTATCGAGATTGCCCGACTCCCAGTCGCCGTTGAACATGAAGAGGCCAGTACCGCCGATGAAGCGACTCATGTTCGTCGCATAGTCGAGGGCATTGACGTCCTCAGGGAAGTACCCGGCCTTGATCCACGTCTCGAGGTGCTTCATCGCCTCGAGGTTCGCCGGCGTGTCGATCGTGGCGCCCGGCTTCTGGAAGATCCAGTCGTTGACCGGAGCAGGGTCGCCGTACGAGCCCATCAGGTTCTGCAGCGGAAATGCCAGGCCGGCGTTTGGCGCGTTCCATTCCTGGATTGGCTGGATGCCGGCGGCCTTGGCTTTCTCCATCAGAGCATCGAGCTCCGCCAGGGTGGTTGGGGCGGCGGTCATCCCGATCTTTTCGGCAAGGTCCTTGTTATAGAAGACGCCGGTGAGGCTGTAGTTGAGCCCCATCGAATAGAGCGAGCCCTCGCCGCGCGGGCGGCCGCTGTCGTTGACTCGCAACTGGACGAGCTGCGAGGCCGGGAACTTGTCCCAGCCGAACTCCCCGAAATAGCCGTCGAGGTTCTTGAGCAGGCCATCGACCACCAGATCGCTGATGCTCGGCAGACGGATCAGATCGGGCGCATTGTCGCCGGCCAGAACCCGGGGACTGTTTTCCATGAGGTTCTTGAACTGATCTTCCTTGATATTGAAGGTCACGTTCGGGAACTGCTTGGTGAACTCTTCCGACAGCCGCAACGGCAACGGGAAGCCTGTCTCGAAATAGCTGTTGAGCACGACCGGATCGGCGCCGCAGGTGGGTGCGGCAAGCGCGGCGCCGGACGCCACCGCGGTGGACAGGATCAGGGCGACAAATAGTGCATGGCGAGAATGGGCGATCACGACAACCTCCTCCAGGTCAGGTTTGCAGCGGATGTTTCCGTTTGCTAAATGGATTTAGCACATGGACGCGGAAGGCTGTCAATATGCCCTTCGCGCCCCGCGCGGTGACTGCACCAGGCTTCGCAGCACGTCGATGATACGCGTCGCACGCTGGTCTTCCGGGCCCATCATCCAATTGGTGACGTAGCCGAAACCGATGCGGCGCGCGGGATCGGCGAAGCCGACTTGCCCACCCGCGCCATCGTGTCCGAAATTTCCTTCGCCAAGATAGCGCCGGGCCTCTGAATCGAGCTGGAAGCCAAAGCCCCAGCGGCTAAAGGGCGGCTCGCCCCCGAACACGCCGGCGCCCGCGCTCTGCGTCCTGGTGGCGCTTTCGATCACGGCATCGCCGATCAACCGCACGCCCCTCGTCGGGGTAACGGTGGCCGACCAGATGGTCGCCAGCGCCTCGGCGGTGGCAATGCCGCCTGCACCCGGAATCTCTGCTGCGCGAATGCGTTGGCTGTTGAAGCCACCCTGGCCGGTAACAAGGTCGACCGGTAGCGCAGAGCCGAGCGTCATGGCTTTGTACGGCCAGTTCGGTCCCGGCTTGCTGGCTTCGTCCGCCCATAGGGCAGAAAGCGCCGGGCTGACCTGGAGATGGGCAGGGCGGTCGGCAAGGGCGTCGGGCAGGCCGATCCACGCATCGACGCCCAAAGGTCCGGCGATCAGGTCGCGGAAATGGGACCCGACCGACTGGCCCGCCACCCTGCGAATGATCTCGCCGGCCACCCAGCCATGGGTGAGCGCGTGGTAGCCATAGCCGCTGCCAAGCGGCCAAAGCGGCTCCTGTGCTGCCAGCAGCGCGACGATCCGATCCCAATCGACGATGTCGTCTTCACTGAGATCGGCGCGCGGCGCGGAAAGGCCAGCCTGATGCGCCAGCGCCTGCCCGACGGTGACCTTGTCCTTGCCAGCCGCCGCGAATTCCGGCCAATACCGGCTGACCGGCGCTTCATAGTCCAGCTTACCCTGCTCGACCAGCCGCGCCGCAAGGATCGACACCAGCCCTTTGGTGCAGGAAAACACCACCGAAGGCGTGTCCCGCGTCCACGGGCGACCGTTGCGCTCATCAGCGACGCCACCCCCACAGGTCGACGACGGGTGTGCCGGCGATCGTGACATGCAGGGCAGCGCCCATTGTCGGGCGACCCGCAAAGCCTTCGGCAAATGCCTCGGCCACTGCCTCGAAACCTGGCTCTACTTTGCCGGCTACGGACATCATTTCTGCTCCACCGCAAGATAGCCGTCCGCGTCCGTCACCACCGGCATCGGATCGCTGACCCCGCCGACGAACGCGCTGTCCGCGCCAATGTTGTTGAAGGCCAACAGATTGGGCCTCCCGGCCCGATCGACAGCGATGCGGCCGGCGTATAGGCGTTCATCCACCAGCAAGCGTGCCTGGCGAAAGTCCACCGGCCCGGGCATCTCGCCGACCGGCAGGCTCCAGATTCCGCCGACAGTTCCTGTCCTCTCACCCACCAGCCTGGCGCTGTCGCAGCAGAAGACGAGATGGTTTTGCCCATCGATGCGAACCAGCTGAAACACCTCGAGATGAGCGAAGCCCGAGCCGGTGGCGCTGAGTGGCGGCAGTGCGGTCCAGGCGTCGAGATCGACGGACGTGAGGTGCCCCAGGACCCCACGGTCGGGCTCCGTGCCATCCTTGCCTCGTGCCGTGATCAGCATGTGCCAGATCTCGTCGGCTTCGTTTCGGAACACCCAGGGGTCGCGCCATGCTTCCTCGGGCCAGCTCGATGTGCCCAGAGTCTCGTAGAGCGCCGGATCGGCGACCGAGACGGGACCCGGCTGCTTGGTCCAGGCAAAGAGATCGGGGGAGGTCGTGATGCCTACGCTCTCGATGTTAGCGAAGCTGTCGGGCGCGAGGAAACGCGAACCGGTGTAGAACATGTACCAGAGCCCATCCGACCTGCGGACGACACTGCCGGTCCAGGTGGCGCTGCCGTCAAAGCTGCCCGGCACGCCGGCTTCGAACGCCTGGCCATGGTCGGTCCAACTCCGCAGGTCCGTCGAGGTGGCATGACCGATACGGGCATTGCGGTGTCGCAGATCGGGATTGCCCAGCGATTTGGGTGCGTGCAGATAGAACAGGTGAAACTGCTCGCCGTCATCGGCCAGCCAGAAGTCCCAGACCCAGTAATCTGGCCGGTTGAAACTCATAAACTCCCCCGCTAAAACCATTTAGCACATGCTATGCCGCTTGCTGGTTGTCAAGCGGACGCGGCGTGTCTAATCCAGTCATGGAGGTGGCGAAATCGGCACCGGGGAGAGGCTAGGCTTGGCAAAGAAGCGGGTGACGCTGGCGGACGTGGCGCGCCTTGCTGGTCTTTCCACCACGGCCGCATCGATGATCCTGACCGGGCGTCCCGACACGCGTCTGTCGCCCGATGCCCATGCCAAGGTGCATGCCGCCGCCGCAAGCCTGGGATACCGCCCCAATGTTGCCGCTCGCGCATTGCGCACCGACAAGTCGCGGTCCATTGCGTTCATCTCCGACTATGTCGCCACCACACGCTTCGCCAGCGGCCTCATCCGCGGTGCGCTAGCCTCCACTGAGGAGGCCAAGCATGTGATGCTGGTGCTGGAAACGGGCGGTGAACCGGCCCGGGAAATCCAGGCAGTGGAAGCCGCGCTGGACCGGCAGGTGGACGGCGTGATCTTCGCGGCGATGCGGGCTCGCGAGGTTTTCGTGCCCGACATCGCCATCACCATCCCGGTGGTCATGCTCAACGGCACCAGCGCGCGGTTCCCGGTCTCGGTGCTGCCCGACGAGTATGAGGGCGGCCGCGCCGCCGTCAGGCTGCTCGCCGAGGCAGGCATCAATAGCGGCATCGTGCTGCTCGGCCACAACGCCGAGGAAGAAGCCGGGTACTTCCGGTCGGAGACCATTGCGCAACGGTTCGCCGGCATCCGTGACGAGATGGCGAAACGCCGCCTGGGCTTTTCGGCAGAGCTGAGTTGCTGGAACTGGGAGCCCGGCCATGGGTATGAACTGACGCGAAAGCTGCTGAAACAGACCCAGCCTCGCGCCCTGCTTTGCCTCAACGACCGGCTGGCGTTCGGCGCCTATCAGGCGTTGGGCGAGGCCGGCCTCGCCATTCCATCCGAAGTGGCGCTGATCTCCTTCGACAATGACGAACTGGCCTCCTATCTGCGGCCTGGCCTCACCACCATCGCTCTCCCCCATGAAGCCATGGGCCGGATGGCGGTCGAGCTGCTGCTCGACCAGGGGGCAGCAACATCGAAACTGATCCCGATGCCCACCATCCTGCGCGGCTCGCTTCCTGCGATCTGATCGCCGTGGCCGCAGTTGCAGCCCCGCAGCGGGCGCCGCAGGACCAGGGCAGGCGGGGGTGATCTCCGGAGAGGTGTTCGCGTTTCAAGGCCAATGGTGCGGTATCCGGCCGAGAGTGCGTACAATCAGCTCGCGGGTAGGTCCCGGCCGTATCAACTCCAGTCGCGCTTTCCCTCAGCGGCGGAGCTGCCGCGACGCTAGGCGCTTGTCGCCCTGAGCAGCGTTTGCTTGGCCGAACTCAGATGTGCGCGACAGGCGCCTTCGGTTGCCACCGGATCGCGACCAAAAAGGGCGTCGATATAGCGAATGTGCTCCTCGATCGCGACCTCGTTGCGCTGGCGCTCGTCGTGCTTCCTCCACTGGTAGTGGTAGTGGAAAATCAGGGTGATAATGTCATAGAAGCCGTCGATGAAGCGGTTCGGTGCGCCCGCGTTGATGAGCCGGTGGAAGCGGTTATCAAGATCGGAAAAGTCCTGAAAGCGCGTATCGATGTCCCTGCGCAAGGCCTCATGCTCATCACGTAGCGACGCCATCTGGTCCCACTGCGGCGCGTCCGCTGGAAGCGACGCGAACGCCCGGGCCGAGCGCAGTTCGAACATCTCGCGGATCTCGAACAGCTCGAGCGCAAAGCTCGTCGTAAACCCCTGCAGCATCCAGCCACCATTGGGACGCCTCTCGATCAGGCCAAATCGCTGGAAGCTGTTGAGGAACTCGCGGATGACGGTCGTCGCGACGCCGAACTGACGAGCCAGTTCGAGCTCGTTGATGGTCGATCCGGCCCCAGCATCACCCCGCAGCATCCATTCCATGAATTGCTTTTCCACCTGTTCCGACAGCGGCACCGTTTCGCTGTCCGGATATGGTTGCGCAGCTCGGCCGGTCCTGTGCACGAAGCGTCCGCGACCGCCTCCTGCGACGATCCCCCGTTCCTGCAGCATGACGATGACCTTGCGGACCGTCGTACGGCTCACCGACAGGGACAGCGCCAGCGAGGTCTCGGGCGGCAGCGGATCGCCATCCCTCAGTCTCGCCGTGAGTTCCAGCGCATCGTTGAATGCCCGCTTGAATACTGTGTCGGTCTTCATCTGCTTCCCCAGCTACCAACTGTCTAATAACCGATAAAAAACAGTTTGACCGCCTGCAAGAAAAGTTTTTTGTACATAATGTACGCAAGGGGAGGGG
Source organism: Devosia sp. (assembly GCA_046596525.1). GTDB lineage: Bacteria > Pseudomonadota > Alphaproteobacteria > Rhizobiales > Devosiaceae > Devosia_A. The sequence continues at coordinate 13,871 of JBKJMF010000045.1, forward strand.
AACTTGACGGACACGGAGAAGGGGCCGGCAAGCGACGCATCGCTGCCTGCCGATGGCTTACGCACGAGCCAGGTATCCGCACTGTCGGTCGGGCTGAAGCTGCTGAGCGTCGGTCCGCTGCTGATCTTGCTCGTGCTCGCGGCGGTCATCAGTCTCCTGACGCCGAATTTCCTGAAGCCAATCAACATCAGCAACATCGTGGCCCAGACCGCCGTAATCGCGGTGGTCGCCATCGGCCAGCATCTGGTGATCCTGACCCGCGGCATCGATCTCTCCGTGGGCGCAAATCTGGCGCTCGCCACCGTTGTCGGCGCGCTGATGTTTCGCGTTGCCGACTCCGCCCCCCTGGTGATGCTGGCGATGCTGCTGTCGGGGGCCGCCGTCGGCGCCGTGAACGGCCTTGTCTACGTCTTCGGCCGTCTCCCCCACCCCTTCATCATCACACTTGCCACTCTGAGCATCTGTCGCGGCCTCGCCTTGGAACTCGCCATCGGCCACACCACGATGCGCGGTATGCCCGAAGCTGTCGCGGTGATCGGCGGCGGCGCCAGCTTCTTCGGCGTGCCCAACTCGTTCTTCGTTGTCTTGGCGGTCGCCGGCCTCGTCCTACTCATGGCCAAGGCGATGGTATGGGGGCGCTGGATCTACGCAGTCGGAGGCAGGCCTGAGGCGGCCGTGCAGATGGGCATTCCGGTCAAATGGGTCCTCGTGTCCGTCTATGTGCTGTCAGGGCTTTGTGCCGGCATTGGCGCGATCATCCTCTCGGGCCGCACCGAGGCCGGATCGCCGCTATACGGAAACCTGCTGGAGCTCGACACCATCGCGGCCGTGATCATCGGCGGTGCCAGCTTCCTGGGCGGACGCGGCCATATCGGACATGCCCTCGTTGGTGCGGTGATGATCGGGGTGATCCGCAACGCACTGAACCTGCTCAATGTCGATGTGTTCTTCCAGATGATCGCCATCGGCGGGATCATCGTGCTCGCCGTCGAGGCCGACGTGCTGCGCAACCACCTGGAGGCTCGCGTGCGCACCATGCAGTCGGGGAGGTCGCGATGAGCCCGACTCCTGCGGTGCCGGTCCTCGCCGTCCGCAACGCCCAGAAGCGATTTGGGGCCGTGCATGCCCTCAAGGGGGTGGGTCTGGAAGCCTATCGCGGCGAGGTGCTGGCCTTGCTCGGGGATAACGGAGCCGGCAAGTCCACGCTCATCAAGTGCATCAGCGGCGTCCACGCGCTCGATGAAGGCGAGATGCTGCTCGATGGCGAGCCGGTGCACCTCTACGGTCCCGCGGCGGCCCGCAGTGCCGGCATCGAGACCGTCTACCAGGACCTCGCGCTGTTCGACAACCTGACGCCGGCCCAGAACTTCTACTGCGGCCGCGAGCTCTCACTTCCATCCTGGCTGCCGCGCGGCATGCGGTTTCTCAGCACCCGCGCGATGGATCGCAACGCCGCAGCGGTGATCGACCGCCTCAAGGTCAAGCTGCCCCGGTTCGACGCGCCGGTGGCGCTTATGTCGGGCGGGCAGCGGCAGGCGATCGCGGTGGCCCGCGCCAGCGTGTTCGCCCGCAAGGTCGTGATCCTCGACGAGCCGACCGCCGCCTTGGGCCTCAGGGAAGCGCGCAAGGTGCTGGACCTCATCATCCAGCTGCGTGCCGAGGGCAACGCGGTGATCCTCATCACCCACAACATGGAGCACGTGATCGAACTCGCCGATCGCGCTGTCGTGCTGCGCCAGGGGCGCAAGGTCGGCGAGTTGAAGCCGAGCCGAGCCAATCAACAGGAACTTGTGTCGCTGATCGTCGGCGCCGAGGCCTAGCGAATTCGGCATCCGGGAGGGAGCCGAACATTCGGATCGCTTCACCTGAGGCGATCCAACAGGGAGGGTAGAACATGAGACTACGACTGTTAGGAGGACTGGCGCTCGCTACAATGATCGCCGGCCCCGCCACGGCGCAGGACGCCGTCAAGATCGGGTTCATCACCAAGTTCCCGGTTCCATTCTTCGCCACCATGGAAAACGCCGCCAAGGCTTATGCCGAGGCCAATCCCGGGGTGGAGATCATCTACGGCCAGGGCACCTCGGCGACCGACATCGAAGGCCAGATCGCCCAGATCGAGTCGATGGTCACCCAGGGCGTCCAAGGCATCGCCATAACCCCCGTTGATCCGACCGTCGCAGCGGCTCTCGACAAGGCAATCGCCCAGGGCGTGAAGGTGGTCCTGATGGACAACAACATCCCGGACTGGAACGGCCGGACGTCCCTTGCCACGACCGACAACTACAACGCCGGCAAGATCGCCGGCGCCTATCTGAAGACGGTCCTCAAGGATGGCGACACGCTCGGTATCCTCGAGGGGGTGCCCGGGGTGCCGGCGCTTGATGATCGCGTCAACGGCATGCTGGAAGGCCTGCAGGGCGTCAACGTCAGCATCGTCGGTCGCGCCGGCACCAACTGCACCGAAGAGCTCGGGATCAACGTTGCGCAGGACTTGCTGACCGCGAACCCCGACATCAAGGCGATCTATGCGGCTTGCGGTCCGCCGGCCGCCGGAGCGGCCCAGGCGATCAAGAATGCCGGCATCGCCAATGACGCCATCATCCTCGTCGGCTTCGACTTCTGCTGCGGTGAGGCCGAGGCGATGACCGCTGGCATCGAGGATGCCTCAGTGGCGCAGTTTCCCACCAAGATGGCGGGACTTGGCGTCGAGGCTCTCGTGAAAGCCATCCGCGGTGAGAAGGTTGAGTCCCTCATCGACTCGGGCGCTGCCCTGGTCACCAAGGACAACATGGCCGACTTCCAATAGCCCAACACGGGGACCGGGACACCTCAGTCCCGGCCCCCCATTACCATCGCCTTGAAACGGAACAGATATGGACGCGCTCGTTTGCCTCAGCCCCGGTAGCCTCGTGCTCGAGCAGCGGCCGCCGCCTTCGCGCCGCGATGGAGAGGTGCTGGTTCGCCCGCTCAGGGCGGGGATTTGCGGCACCGACTACCACATCTACGAAGGCAAGCACCCCTTCCTCCAATACCCCCGGGTCATGGGGCATGAACTGGCGGTGGAAGTCGTGGAGGTGCCGCCCGACTGTGGCTTCGGCGTGGGCGAGATCTGCGTGGTCAATCCATACGTTTCGTGCGGCACCTGTGTAGCTTGCCGGGCCGGTAAACCGAACTGCTGCGTCCGCATCTCGGTTCTCGGCGTGCATCAGGACGGCGGCATGGCGGGCCTCCTCGCGCTACCGATCGGCAACCTGGTTCGGGCGGAGGGCCTCAGCGTCGATGCGTGCGCGGCCGTCGAGTTCCTCGCCATCGGCGCCCATGCCGTGAGACGCGCCAACGCCATCCCGGGTCAACGTGCGCTTGTCATTGGGTCCGGCCCCATCGGCCTAGGCGTGGCGCTTTTCGCATCGATCTCCGGTCTTGCCGTCACCATCATGGATATCGACCCATCGCGCTTGATGGCCGCTCGCACCTTCATCGATGTGACAACGATAGAGGCGGGCCACACCGCCAACGAGGAGATCGCATCGCTCACCGATGGGGAGGGCTTCGATGTCGTTTTCGACGCCACCGGAAACCCCAAATCCATCGAGAAAGGGTTCGACTTCGTCGCCCACGCAGGCACCTACGTTTTGGTCAGCGTCGTCAAAAGCGCCATTTCGTTCCAGGACCCCGACTTTCATCGCAAGGAGATGACCTTGCTGGGAAGCCGCAACGCCACCTCGCTCGATTTCGATCGCGTTATCTCTGCCATTCGCGCGGACCAGGTGCCGGTCGATAAACTCATCACGCATCGCACCACCCTGGTCGCCGCCGCCCGCGACCTGCCGCGCTGGGCCACGCAAAAAAGCGGGCTGATCAAGGCAGTGATCAACATGGACGGTGGTGACCCAGCATAAGCGCAAGATGCGATCCTGCTGGTTGCTCGCAGGGCATCCGAGGCCGGGCACGACACGGGACGCTGCAGCAACGCCTGGGAAGGCGTAGGGCTTTGATATTACATGAGAAAATGGTGCCCGGGACCGGCACGTCCTACAAAATCGAACTGAACGCCGGCGCGCCAGGTAACCCAATCAACTCAATACCTTAGAGCCACCTACCCTCATGCCGCCCAAGCGCTATTTGTACCTGAGCGTGTTTCGCGTTTGTACCTGCGGAGCTAAATGCATGCAAGCCTCGACAATCTGGCCAAGACCGGAAATTCAGGGCGTTCTCGGAAGTCTCGCCGGTGTCGCAGAACGAATTTGCGCCGTCGATCCTTGCACGACGAAACGGCGATGCAGGAAGTTCTCGACCGCTTCCACGATGCGCTGAAGCACTTCCCGTGAAGGGGCAAAAGCCCGGTGCGCTGCTGCGTTGCCTGCGTCGATCAGCGCTTCCAGCGTATCCCGCTCAGTGGAGGATAGGTGTCCCCCAGCCACCATGGCCGTTAGCTTGGCCGCAAACCCCCCAGCCGGGTCGCCCACATCCTGAGACATTGCGTAATCGAGTAGAGTTCGGGTGCCGATAGCGGCCAGGACCACCATGTCTTGGTTGAGGGCGCTGTAGACCTCTTCCAACAGCGCACGAAGGCTACCATCGGTCAGGTCGGCCACCCATCGGGGC
>JBKJMF010000272.1:0-4146 GCA_046596525.1 Devosia sp.
CCGGTGCCGGCGGTCTTCCCGCTTCATGTGAACGACGACAAGCGCATGCGCCGAAGGCACCAGCAGCAGGACGTGGAAAATCAGGCCGAAAACCAGGCAAAACACGATCAGAACCACATTGAAGATCGCCGAAAACGGCTGCCCGTTGAGGAGCAGCCCAAGCGGCGGCAGCAGGGCAGCAAGAACATAGATCATGACAGAACCTGCGACAGCGGCAGCGTCACGCAGGATTTAGGTGGTATGCGAGGTTCCGCAATAGCTTGCCCGACAGGGTGATGATACAGCGCCCTCACCCGCATCATTTCCGGTCCCCGAATCCCGATGGACAAGCAACGCCTGATCCCGCTCATCGTGGCCACCGCGCTGTTCATGGAAAACATGGACTCGACGGTGATCGCGACCTCGCTGGCAGCCATCGCGCACGATATCGGCACCGAGCCGATCGCGCTGAAGCTGGCGCTCACCGCCTATCTCGTGGCGCTCGCCATCTTCATCCCGGTGTCGAGCTGGATGGCCGACAAATTTGGGGCGCGTAACGTGTTCCGCTGGGCGATGATCGTGTTCATCATCGGCTCGGTGTGCTGCGCCGTCTCCAATTCGCTGCTGACGTTCGTGCTCTCGCGGTTCCTGCAGGGCATGGGCGGCGCAATGATGACGCCGGTAGCGCGGCTGGTGCTGGTGCGGATGACGCCGCGCAACCAGCTGGTCGATGCCATGGCGTGGCTCAGCATCCCCGGTCTCATCGGCCCGATCGTCGGGCCGCCGGTCGGTGGCTTCATCACCACGTTCGCCAGCTGGCACTGGATCTTCCTGATCAACGTGCCGATCGGGCTCGTCGGCGTACTGCTGGTCAACAAGTTCCTCCCGGACTGGCACCGGAACGAGCCGCGCAAGATGGATTTCACCGGGTTCCTGCTCGCCGGCACCACCTTCGCCGGCTGGGTGTTCGGCATTTCGGTGCTGACGCTTCCCGCCTTGCCCTCGGGCTTCGGCTACGGCGCGCTGCTGCTCGGCACTGCAGCGGCGACTGCCTATTGGTTCCACTTCAAGCGCACCGAGTTCCCGCTGCTCGACCTCAGAATCTTCAAGTTCCCGCTGTTCCGGATGACGGTCGTTGCCGGCATCTTCTTCCGCCTCGGCACCGGCGCGATGCCGTTCCTGTTTCCGCTGATGCTGCAGCTGGCGTTCGGGCTCAACCCGTTCGAGAGCGGCATGGTGACCTTCGCCACGGCGGTCGGCGCCTTTGCCGCCAAATTCGTCGCCGAGTGGATCCTCTCCCGCTTCGGCTTCCGGCTGACACTGATCGCTGCGACGTCGCTGACCTCGCTCGGCGTCTTCGCCATGGGGCTTTACGGCCCGAGCACGCCGCATCTGCTGATGCTCGGGTTCCTGGTGATCACGGGCTTTGTCCAGTCGATCTTCTGGACCGCCACCAATGCCTTCACCTTCGCCGATATCGAGGACAAGGATGCCGGGCAGGCCAACGTCATGAGCCAGGTGTTCGTGCAGCTGTCGCTGGCCTGCGGCGTAGCGCTGGGGGGCGGAGTGCTGGAGGGGGCGCGGCTGATGGGCGGGCGCGGCGAGCCGTTGCTGGCCGATTTCCACGTCGCGTTCTACGTCATGGCGGCGGTGACGCTGATCTCGACGGTGATGTTCGCGCGGCTGCACAAAACGGCCGGCGCCAACCTCTCGGGGCACAAGGTCAAGGCCGAGGCGGCGGAGTAGCTACTCGTCGGGCTGTTCGCCCTTGAAGCCGCGGGCCAGGAGATAGGTTTCGGCGGAGTCGGCGCGGCTGGCCTTGGGCTTGGCGTGGATGGTGGTGGCGAAGTGGCGCTTCAACACGCCGAGCAGTTCGTGCTCGGTGCCGCCCTGGAACACCTTGGCGATGAAGGTGCCACCCGGCGCCAGCACGCGCACCGCGAAATCGGCCGCGAGCTCGACCAGTGCGATGATGCGGATGTGGTCGGTGGCGCGGTGGCCGGTGGTGGGCGCGGCCATGTCGGACATCACGATATCGACCTTGTGGCCGCCCAGCGCTTCGATCAGCGCGGCGGGGGCGTCCTCGTCGTTGAAGTCCTTCTGCAGCAGGATCACGCCGGGGATCGGAGCCATCTCGAGATAGTCGATGCCGACGATCAGCGGCTTTTGCTCGGTGGAGCCGACGATCGGCGCGGCGACCTGCGACCAGCCGCCGGGCGCGGCGCCGAGATCGACGATGCGCTGGCCCTTGTGGAACAGCTTGTAGCGCTCATCGAGCTCCTGGATCTTGTAGGCCGCTCGCGAGCGATAGCCCTCGGCGCGGGCCTTCGCCACGTACGGGTCGTTGAGCTGGCGCTGCAGCCACAGGGTCGAGCCGATCTTCCGGCCCTTCGAGGTCTTGACGCGCACCTTCAGTTCGGTGCGCCGGCCGGGGCCTCCGGTTTTGACCATCAGCGGCTCCTGCGGCTAGAGGCGCGATCGGAGCGGTCGGCGTCGATCAGCGAGATAAGAATGCCTTCGCGCAAGCCGCGGTCGGCGACACGTAGGCGCTCGGTCGGCCATTCGCGCCGGATGGCCTCGAAGATGGCGCAGCCAGGCAGCACCAGGTCGGCGCGGTCCTTGCCGATGCAGGGGTGGGCGACGCGACGCTCGAAGCTCATGCCGAGCAGTGCGGTCATGGTGGCGTCGACATCGGCGCGGCTCATCCAGAGGCCGTCGACCTTCTGGCGCTCGTAGCGCTCCAGCCCGAGATGGAGGCCGGCGAGCGTCGTGACCGTGCCCGACGTGCCGATCAGGTGCACCGGGTGCTCGGCAATCATCTGGCGCAGCTTTTCGCGGCCACGGAACTGGCGGAGCTGGCCGGCGACGAACTCCACCATGTCCTCGAAGGTCTCGGGCGTGACATGGATGCCGCCGAACTTTTCGGCGATCGAGACGACGCCGACCGGCAGCGACTGCCAGGAGCGGATCGAGGACGACATGCGGCCCTGGCGGCGCGGGCGGCCGCCACGGAAATCGAGCCAGGCCAGTTCGGACGAGCCACCGCCGATATCGAACATCAGGGCGCCGGCGGACTCTTCCTCGATCAGGTCGGCACAGCCGGTGACGGCGAGCGAGGCCTCCGTCTGGCGATCGACGATCTCCAGCACCAGGCCCAGTTCGCGCTCGACGCGGGCAATGAACTCGGCGCCGTTGGAGGCGGAGCGACAGGCCTCGGTGGCGATGAGGCGCATGCGGGTGGGCTCGTGCTCGCGCAGCTTGTTGCGGCAGAGGCGGAGCGCTTCCATCGTGCGCTCCATCGCGGCGTCGGACAGCCGGCCAGTGGTGGAGAGGCCTTCGCCGAGGCGGACGATGCGGGTGAAGCCATCGAGCACGCGAAAGCTGTTCTCGTGCGGACGGGCGATCAGCAGGCGGCAATTGTTGGTGCCGAGGTCGAGCGCCGCGTAAAGCGGCCCTCGCGACCGGCGCGAAGTGGGATTCCCTGCGGGGTGCGTCCGCCGCTCCGCTCCGCTCGATCCGGGATGCCCCCCGGGATTCGCGGTGGTCGGGGCCGGGCCTTCGCCCTGCCCGTCACGGTGCCGCTCCAGGCTCTCGGTCCCGGCTACGGCGGCGGACCGATCTGGATCGGTCAACCTTGCTCCATTTCCCCGCGCGGTCGCCGGCTGACGGCCGAAGCCGTGGGCGCCCGGCACGGGCATATCTCAGTGTCGCCGATGAGGGTAGAGGATGATCCCCGCCAACGCAACGCCCAGAATCCGCCGCAAAGTTGAACGGCGTCTGACCGACCGATGAACGCCCCGGGAAGTCGCAAAAGGGGTGTTGATCCCACGCCCGATTGCCGCTAGAAGGCGCTCCGAATGCTGTGGTCCCGCACCGCGGCATCCAGGCCGAGCGCTTGGGGAATAGTTCAACGGTAGAACTACGGACTCTGACTCCGTCAATCTTGGTTCGAATCCAGGTTCCCCAGCCAGCTGATTTCATTGAGCTTTTCCCCGTTTGAGGGAAGAACAAATTAGGTCAGTTGGGCGTCTAGTTGGAAGTTTCAGTTCCCCTTTCGAGCTTGCGAGCAGCGGATTCAGCCATGGCCGGATCCCGGTCGAGATAGTGCGCGTCAAGGATCGCCTGCACGTCCTTGAGCGAATGCCCGGTGAAGGTTGCAATTTCGGG
>JBKJMF010000378.1:0-5863 GCA_046596525.1 Devosia sp.
CAAGCATGAACTGGCCGATCGAGCGTTCGAGCCGCGCGAGGTGGCTCTTCAGCACTACGAAACGGCTGCCGCTGATCTTGGCGGCGACTTCGAAGTCCATCTGGCCCATGGCCTCACCAGTTTCGAAGTGCTCCTTGGGCTTGTAGCTGAAGCTGGGCTTGGCTGGGCGCGCTTTGGCGGTGGTGGCAGGCGAGCCGTTGAGGCCGAAATACTCTTTGTTATCAGCCGCGTCGGCGCCGCGCGGCACCTCGTCCAGCGGGACGTTGGGGATGACGAGCAGCGCGTTGCGCAGCCCCTCCTCCGCGTCCTTGCGGGCGGCTTCGCCGCTCTGGATGGCATCCTTCAGGCTCGCGACTTCGGCCATCAGTTCGTTGGCCTTGGCCTCGTCCTTCTGCGCCTTGGCCTGGCCGATCAGCTTCGACATCGCGTTGCGCTTCGCCTGCGCTTCCTCGACCGCGAGGATCGCACTGCGGCGGGACTCGTCCATGGCGATCAACTCGGATGCCCTGAACGGCACGTTCTTGCGCTCGGCGAGCGCAGCATCGAACGCGGCGGGATTGGCTTTGATCCAGTTGATATCGAGCATGGGAGAACCTGCGGCGGGAGAAGGGCTCCTGCTTTACCGGATTGGGGAGTGGTTGCAAGTGGCTGGCTGACTGATAGAGACGGCCCCCTCCCGGCCTCCCCCATAAAGGGGGAGGTGCAGGCCGGTGGGCGGGCTCGATGGTGCCAAACACTCGATGCGGCACCCTCCCCTTTATGGGGAGGGATGGGGAGGGGCCGTCTGCTGCCCCTGCCCTACTCCGCCTTCTCGACGTCGCTCGCGTCGGCGCCCTCGGCGGCGAGCGCAGCAGCGCGGCGCTTCTCGATCCAGCGGACGGAGAGGATGGAGAGCTCGTAGAGCAGGTACATCGGCAGCGCGAGGCCGATCTGGGAGATCGGATCGGGCGGCGTGATGAAGGCGGCGAACACCAGGATGCCGACGATGGCGTAGCGACGGCCCTTCCTCAGCGACTTGGACGACACCAGGTCGATCTGCGCGAGGAGCGTCAGCACCACAGGCAACTGGAAACAGATGCCGAACGCCAGGATCAGCGTCATGGCGAGGCCGAGATATTCCGAGACCTTCACCAGCATGGTGATTTCGGTGGTCTCCATGGCGTGGAAGAAGCGCATGGCGAGCGGCAGCACGGCGAAATACACCATGCAGGCGCCGAGGATGAAGAACACCGGCGTCGCGATCAGGTACGGGATGAAGGCGCGGCGCTCCTTCTTGTAGAGGCCGGGCGCGACGAAGCCGTAAACCTCGGTGGCGAGGTACGGGAAGCCCAGGAACACCGCGCCGAAGAAGGCGAGGCTGAGCTGGGTGAAGAAGAATTCCTGCGGCGCGGTGTAGATCAGCTCCACCGGAGCCGGGGCGACCGCGGCGCGATAAGGCTCGACCAGGATATCGAAGATGGTGCCGGCGACGAAGAAGCAGCCGATCAGCAGCGCAAAGATCACCAGCAGCGAGCGGATCAGGCGCTTGCGCAGTTCGATTAGGTGATCGAGCAGCGGCGCTTCGCTGCCGGCGAGTTCATCCGGAGCTTCCGTAGCCGCGTCTTTGGGTGCTTCGAGCTTGGTCTGTTCGGCCATGGTCACGGCTTCTTGGCGGCAGCAGCCGGCTTCTTGGCCGCAGCGGGCTTAGCAGTGGGCTTGTCTGCCGCAGTTTTGGCAGTGGCAGGTTTGGCGACCGAAGGCTTGGCAACAGCCGGCTTGACCACCGGCTTTGCCGCAACGCTCTGAGCCTTGGCCACAGGTGCCGCAGCCTTGACGGCGGCCTTTTTGGCCGGAGCAGTCTTTGCGGGAGCGATAGCCTCGACGGGAGCAGGAGAGTCGATCGGCTTTGTCGCCTTCGGCGCGGCCTTCTTGGCCGGCGCGATATCGGCGGTGGCGACCTTGCTCTCGGTCGGCGCCTTGATTTTGGCCGGGCGGGCTGCCTTCACCGGCGCCTTGGCTGTTTCAGCGGGCTTGGCGATCGGGGTCATCACGGGGGCGGCCACGGCGGGCGCGGTCATGCCGGCGGCGGCCTTGATCTCGTCGACGACGCTCTCGACCTTGGGGTCCGCAGGCTTGATGGCGCCGGACGGCTGCACCGCGCCGCTTGCCGTCGTGGTGTTGAATTCCTTGCGGATCGCATCAGCCGTCGCCTTCAAAGGCTGAGTGACCGAGTTGCGCAGGTTGGTGATCTCGTTGAGACCGGTGGTCTTGTTCAGCTCACGCTGAAAATCAGACCCCATCCGCCGGATGGTGCCGGCGAACTTGCCGATGCGATGCATCAGGGCGGGTAGTTCCTTGGGACCGATGACGATCAGGGCCACGACCCCGATCACAAGCATTTCGGTCCAGCCGACGCCGAGCATATGGTTGGCTCCTGGGAGCGGCCGTCAGACGATCAGGCGTCCTTGGCCTTCTCGGTCTCGCGGGCAGGCTCGACAGTCGTCGAAGCGTCGATCTGGGCAGCAGGCTTCTGCTCTTCGTCTTTCATGCCCTTCTGGAAGGACTTGATGCCAGAGGCAACTTCGCCCATCAGCCCGGCGATCTTGCCGCGTCCAAACAGCAGGATCACGACGATCGCTACGACGATGATGCCCCAAATCCCTGGCGCGTGCATGGTTAGTCTCCGAGAAATACCGAACGCTACTCTTAGCGCAGAGAAATAGGTTTAATCCTTGGCGAACACAAGGACGTGTTCCGGGTTCAACGTGAGGAATACGTCCGAACCGACAACAAGGTTACGATCGGCACGGCGGCGGATCTGGATCGGGCGGTCGAGACCGGTGACGCTGACCTCGCACAGGTCGACGCCGATGGCGTCGCGCTTGGCCAGCACACGGCCGGGAATACCGGGGCCTTCAGTCGCCACATCGAGCGAACCAATGGGCCGGATGGCCACCGTGACGGTGGTGCCATCGGCGTATGCGGGCGCCGGTACCGGGCCGAGCGGGGTCTCCACCCTGCCCCCGCTGACCCGCGCTTCGATTTCGCTCAGCGGCGAAAAGAAGCGGGCGGCGTTGAGGTCGACAGGATGGTTGTAGATGGCCGAGGCGGTATCGATCTGCGCCAGCTTGCCGTGGCGGAGCAGCGCGATGCGGTCGCCGAGCAGCATCGCTTCCTCTGGATCGTGGGTGACAATGATGGTGGTGGCGTGGGTTTCACGCAGTACGGCGAGGGTTTCGTTGCGCACCGTTTCGCGCAGGCGGGCATCGAGGCTCGAGAACGGCTCATCGAGCATCAGGATGCCGGGGCGCGGGGCGATCGAGCGGGCAAGCGCCAGGCGTTGCTGCTGGCCGCCGGAAAGGCGATGCGGGTAGTCCGCCTCGCGATCATCGAGACCGACGCGCTTCAGGGCCTGTCGCGCCTGATTCAGCGCCGCGGCGCGGCCGAGCTTGCGGAGCCCGAAGGTGACGTTCTGCAGCAGTGTGAGGTGCGGGAACAGCGCAAAATCCTGGAACATCAGGCCGATGCCGCGGCGATCGGGCTTCATGTGGATACCGGGCCCGGAGACGACCTGGTCGTTGATCTGCACCGTGCCCCCATCGATGCGCTGGATGCCCGCAGCGACGCGGAGGATGGTGGATTTGCCCGAGCCGCTCTCGCCGAGCAGGCACACGATCTCGCCCGGCACCAAAGCCAGCGAAAAGTTCTGCAGCACCGGGCGCCCGCCTAGCGTGACGTCGACGGAATCGAAGCGTAGCGCCGCGGCGAAGGCGACGCCCGCCGTCCCGCGCGGGCCCCAGTCCTCGAGTTGTTCGCTATCAGTCATTGAATGCCGTCGCTCTCGCCCTGGTCGTCAGGCTCCAGCGGGTCCTCGTCTTCGCGCAGTGGACCATCGAAGGGCAGCGGCACCTGGAACGCAGGCGGCAGGCGGCTCGACAGCAGGCCGGAGCCCTTCAGTTCCTCAAGGCCGGGCAGATCACCGAGGCTTTCGAGGCCAAAGTGATCGAGAAAGGTGTCGGTGGTGCCGTAGGTTACGGGCCGGCCCGGCGTCCGGCGGCGGCCGCGCATGCGCACCCAGCCGGTCTGCATCAGCACGTCGAACGTGCCACCGCCCGACTGCACGCCCCTCACTTCCTCCACCTCGGCGCGCGTCGCCGGCTGGTGGTAGGCAATGATGGCGAGAGTTTCGAGCGCAGCGCGGGAAAGCTGGCGGCTCTCGGTCTCCTCCCGGCGGAGCAGAAAGGAGAGATCGTCGGCAGTGCGGAAGGCCCATTTGCCGCCACGCCGGACCAGCTGCACGCCGTGCCCGATGTAGCGCTGAGCGAGCCGTTCGAGCAGCACTGGCACGTCGGAACCCTCGCCCAAGTACGGCGCGATGTCGGCGGGCGACAGCGGTTCGGCGGAGGCGAACAGGATCGCTTCGAGCACCCGCAGGTTGCGCTCGGCGATCTCGCCATGCTCGTCGAACTGGTCGTCCGGCGCTTCGTCGGTCATTCGGCCTTTTTCCCATCAGCCTTGCGACGGCGCATGAACAGCGGGCCGAAGGTCAGTGTCTGGCGCAGTTCTATTTGCCCCTGCCGGGCAAGTTCAAGGCTCGAGGCGAAGCTCGATGCCGTGGCGGTCTTTCGCTGCTCGGGGCTGCTCAGGTACTGGTCCAGGTAGGCGTCGAGCGGCACCCAGTCCATGCTTTCGCCGATCAGCCGCGTCAATATCTCGCGCGCCTCCTGTAGCGACCACACGCTGCGCTCGAACAGGTGGTAGTCCTGCGGCACGTTGCGCTCGCGGCCGGTGGCATATGCCTTGAGCAGATCGTAGAGCGAGGCTTCCCACAGGTTGCGGCGTTCCACCAGCACCGGCTCGGGCTGGCCGCGCGCATGCACCTGGTGGCCGAGGCGGGGGCGGTTGATCAGCTGCATGGCCGACTTGCGCATCGCCTCGAGGCGCTTCAGGCGGAACTGCAGCAGCGCCGCCATCATCTCGCCGGACGGTTCCTCGTCGCTGGGCGCCTGCGGCACCATCAGCCGGCTCTTGAGGTAGGCGAGCCAGGCCGCCATCACCAGGTAGTCGGCGGCGATCTCGATGCGCTTCTCGCGCACCGTCTCGATGAAGCTGAGGTACTGCTCGGCGAGCGCCAGGATCGAGATATGAGATAGGTCGACCTTCTGCTGGCGGGCGAGATCGAGCAGCAGGTCGAGCGGGCCTTCGTAGCCGGCGACGTCGACATACATGATCTCGTCGTCGCGCGGCAATTCGGGCGTCGCGAGCCAATCGGCCGATGGATCGTTCATTGCTGCTCAGCCCGCCCAGGTGATGCGAGCTTGGCGTGTCGCCCCGGATGCGTCAAGCAATCCGGGGAGACGCCGGGGGAAGGATCACCCGTTGATCGCGACGCAATCCACACCGTTCGCCTTCATCGAGGCGCAGGTCTGGGTGGCGCTCTGGAACGAGCCGGTCGGCAGGACGACGCGATACCAGATGCCCTTGGCACCGAGGTCGACGCGGCGGATTTCGAGGCCGGCATCGTTCAGCGAGTTGCCGAGGCGATTCCTGGTGGTGCGGAGCGAGGCCTGCGCGTCGGCTTCGCTGCGCTGAGACGACAGTTGCACATAGGCGCCGCCGGAGCTCGAAACCGCAGCCGGCGCGGCGTTGGTGTTGGTGTTTGCCGGAACCAGGTCGAGGGGCGCCGAAGTATCGACGGCGGTCGCGACCTTTTTGGCATTGGCGCCGCCGCCGAGCACCGAACGATCCGTCGGGCGCGCCGCCGGGACCGGGGCGACGATGGCCGGATCGATCACGGCGTCCGGGTTGGCGGTGTAGGCCGCGACGGTGCTGGTGGTGTCGGCTGGGGCGGCGACAGTGGCCGCCGGGGTATCGTTGGTCGGGA
>JBKJMF010000519.1:0-3732 GCA_046596525.1 Devosia sp.
TCATCGCGACGTGCTCGTATGTGATCAACGACACGATGATGAAGCTCGCGACCGAGGGGCTGCCGCCGTACGAGGTGCTGATGCTGCGCGGTTGCGCCGGGCTGTTGTGGGGGCTGCCGCTGATGCTGTTGCTCGGCTACGGCAAGCAGTTGCCGCTGGTGTTCGAGCGGCGGGTGCTGGCGCGCAACCTTGCCGAGATGGCGGCGATCCTCTGCTACGTGGTGGCGTTGGCCAACATGCCGATCGCCGATGCTTCGGCGCTCGGACAGATCACGCCGCTGCTGGTGCTGCTGGGAGCCTCGATCCTGTTCCGGGAGCGGATCGGCGGGGTTCGGATGGCGCTGATCGGGCTCGGCTTCATCGGAGCAATCATGGTGGCGCAGCCGACCATGCAGGGGATCTCGCTCTACGCCATCCTGGCGCTGACGAATGCGGTGCTCTGCGCCGTCCGCGACATTGCCGGGCGGCGCGTGGCGGCCGAGGTGCCGGGGATGATCGTCGCGATGTCGGCGATCATCGTTGTGCTGATCGGGGCAGGGGCGATGCACCTGATCACCGAACAATGGGTGGCGCCGCAGACGCACCATCTGTTGCTGCTGGGCGGCGCTGGGCTGTTCCTGATCTTCGGCCACTTCTTCATCTTCATGGCCTACCGCGTCGGCCCGACCGGCGTGGTGGCGCCGTTCTACTACTTCTTCACGTTCTGGGCGGTGCTGTCGGGCCTCTTGGTGTTCGGGCAGTTCCCGAACCTCCTCGCGATCAGCGGCATCGCACTCGTGGTCGCAGCCGGCCTCACCATCGTGGTGCTCGATGAGCGGAAGCGCCGGCTGGTGCCGGTCGCTTGATGCCCGACAGCACGTCAAACCTGCGCGGCATCGCTTTCATGGTGCTGGGGAGCGGCTGCTTCACCATCAACAATGCGCTGCTCAAGCTGGCGGTGGTGAACCTGCCGCCGCTGGAGTCGCTGTTTCTCAGAGCGGTAGCGGCGATCATCCTGGGCGTTCCGGTGCTGCTTGCGACGACCCCAACCGGCAGCCTGCGACACATGCTCGACCCTCGGGTGCTCGCGCGGAACGTGGTCGAGTGCGCCGCGGCCATCGCTTTCGTCTTCGCCGTCGCCAATGCACCGCTGGCCGACGTCACGGCGCTGCTGCAGCTGACGCCGATGCTGGTCATGCTGGGTGCGGTGGTGTTCTTCGGAGACCGTGCGGGTGGCGTCGCCGTGTTGCTGATCGCGGTGGCGCTGATCGGTGCGCTGCTGGTGGCGCAGCCGGGCGCGTCGGGGTTCCAGCCCTATGTGCTGTTCGGCCTCGCGAGCGCGGCACTCAGCGCCGGCCGCGATTTGATCGGCCGGCGCGTCGATGCCCGGGTTCCGGCGCTCGCGGTAGCGGTCGGATTGTCCGTGGTCTGCGTCGTAGTGATCGGCGGCCCGATGCTCGTGTTCGAGAAGTGGGTGGCCCCATCGGTTCCCGAACTGCTGCTGATCACCGGCGCGAGCGCATTCCTGACGCTGGCCCAGTTGCTGCTGTTTCTGTCGTTCCGGGTTGCGGAGACACGAGCCGTGGTGCCGTTCTTCTATACCGGCACGCTATGGGCGCTGCTGATCGGCGCCGTGGTGTTCGGAACGCTGCCGAACGCGATTGCGCTCGTTGGCATCTGCCTCATCGCCGTGAGCGGCGTGCTGGTGCTGTTGCTCGACCGGCGCGGTAAGCCGGCGTCGTAGCTGCTATCTCCGCCGCTGATCGGGCTCATCAAAACGTTCGATTGGCCGGCTGGTGTCTGATGCGGTAAGCCTCGCGCCTGAACTTGCCGAGGCCCCGCGATGACTCATCTCAGCGTCAATCTCAATGCTGTCGCCATGCTGCGCAACCGGCGGAGCGTACCGTGGCCGAGCGTCACCGGCATTGCGAGGATCGCGCTCGATGCGGGCGCCGACGGCATCACCGTGCATCCGCGGCCGGACGAGCGGCACATCCGGCGCACCGACGTGTTCGAACTGGTGGCGCTGCTGCGGCAGGATTTTGCCGGGCGCGAGTTCAACATCGAGGGCTATCCGACCGAGGATTTCCTGACGCTGGTGGAGCGGGCCGCGCCGGAACAGGTGACGTTCGTGCCGGACGATCCGCTGCAATCGACGTCGGACCACGGCTGGAACATCGAAGCCAACCGGGCGGTGCTGACCCCGGCGATCGAGCGTATGCGGAAGGCCGGCATCCGGGTGTCGCTGTTCATCAATGCCGATCCGGCAGCGCCGGCGGCGGCCGCCAATGTCGGTGCGGACCGGGTGGAGCTTTATACCGGGCCCTACGGCGGATCGCTGAAGCCGGAGGTGCAGACGGTGCATCTGGCGGCGCTCAAGGAGACGGCGGATGCAGCACGGGCGGCGGGGCACAATGCGCGGCCCGGGCTGGGTGGACTACTAGTCAATGCCGGGCACGACCTCAACCTCGTCAACCTGCCGCCGCTGAAGCGGGCGATCCCGGACCTCGCGGAGGTGTCGATCGGCCACGCCATCACTGCGGACGCGCTGATCTACGGCATGGCCGAGACGGTTCGGCACTACAAGCTGGCCTGCGCTTGAACCCTACGGGCGGCCGCGGAAGGTGAAGGTGTGGTCTTCGCAGAGCCGGGCCCGGTAGGAGTATTCCTTGCCCGCGGTCGACAGCAGCTTCAGGTCGACGACGCACTTGTCGACGCCGTCCTCGAGCATGAACTGCATCTTGCCCTTCGGCTCGATGGTCTTGCCGCGCAGGCGTTCGGCACCCCACTCGGATCCCATGATCTCGATGTAGAGCTTGCCGATGGTCACCTGAGAAGCGTTCTTGATCCAGAGCCTCAGCGGCGGTCCGGCTATCGCGCTGGAGGCCGACAGCGTTAGCGCCAGTATCAGCGCCGCGAGCAGTTTCATTTCAAATCCCCCCAAATAGGGGCGGACACTGATCTGCCTAGGTGCTGGGCGCAACCGAGACCGAGTGGACTGGTGAATTCCGGCTCGCCATTGGTGCGATTCCGCACATGCGTTAACGGGCAACGCGTGGTCGCCGGTCAAATCCTACTTAACTACCGTCATTGGCGCTTATTCCGCTTCAACCGTGGATGGACCAAGTTGGGGTCTTCCAGGGATCGGGCGGGTTGCCATATGGCTTTGAGAGCAGTTGCGTACGAGCAGGCGATGAGCGACCCGATCAACGAGGCACTGGTGCTCTACACCGGGTTCGGCAACTCGCCGTTCCCGCGGGCCAAGACGCCGCATCTGGTGCAGCGCTTCGGCGAAGCGGAAGGCGCGGAACTGAAGCAGCGCATTCTCGATCTGCTCGAGGAGTTGCAGCAGCCTGTCGATGGGCCGGAGAAGCGCTCGAAGAAGAGTCTCACCGAACGCGCCATCGACCAGTTGCAGCCCAGGCACCCCGAACTCGACGATGCCGGGCTGAAGGCGCTTGCCTGGACCTATTCCTTCGGACTGCGCTAACACACCTCCGTTACCGGTCGTTCGATAATCGCGAACGGTGCATTCCGCATCGAGCGAGAATGTGCGTTGGGCCCGCCGCTTCGGCGACGGAGTGTCCGCTAACCGCCGGAACTGCTTTGCTTACAGGCCTGTAACTGGACGCACACGAATGTGCCCGGGTTTGGATTCTGTGCCCCCGCATCATTCTGGTGCCTGCTTGCGCCGAGGCACCTAGGGCACTTATTTGCCGCTAGTCACATTTTGATACTGGAGTGCAGCAAATG
>JBKJMF010000569.1:0-16491 GCA_046596525.1 Devosia sp.
TAGATGCCCTTGCCGATCAGCCGGTCAAAACCCTCGATCGCAACGCGACGCCAACTCACCCCGGTCGCGAGGATGATGGTCTTGGCCGTGATCCGTTCGCCGCCATCGAGTTCGATGGTGCGCGCCACCGGATCGATCCGATCGATGTGCCGGGTGATCACCACCTCGGCGCCGAGGCGCTTGGCCTGCTGCAGCGCCCGGCTCGCCAGTTCGTCGCCCGATATGCCTCCAGGGAACCCAAGGTAGTTCTCGATGCGCGATGACGTGCCTGCCTGCCCGCCCGGCGCCTCCCGCTCGATCACCAGCGTCTTCAATCCCTCCGACGCGCCATACACTGCCGCGGCCAGCCCGGCCGGCCCGCCGCCAACGATCACCGTGTCATAGGTATCGGCCCGCGCCCGCGTATCGAGATCGAGCGCCTCGGCCAGTTGCCGCAACTGTGGCTTGGCCAGCGTAGGGCCGTCGGCTATCTGCACCGTCGGCAACACGCTCGGCAACTCGCCCGTCCAGCGCCCCGGCAATTCCGGCGCATCCGGCGTGAAGGCGTCGAAGAGGATCCGGTTGCTGGCGAGGAACCGCCGCAGCGCCAGGCATTCCGGATCCCAGCGCTCGCCGACGATCACCACCTTGCTGCGGCGAGCATTGGCCATGATGCTCTGCAGCCCGCCGACCCGCTCGCGCGCCACCTCGCCCATCCGCCGGGCCAGCTCCGGCGACAGCGACGCTGCCGCGTGGAACTGCCGTGGATCGATCCGCACCAGCCGCGACGGCTCGACCGCCCGCGCCCCGGCCTGGAACTGCGTGCCGTAGATCAGCGGAACTTCACCGAAAAACGTGCCCGGCAGTCGCTCGCCGATCTTGCGCTCGATCCCGTCGACCCGCTTGATTACCTCGAGCCTGCCTGACAGTACGGCGAACAGCATCGGCTCGTCGCCTTCGTGCACGAAGAACTCGCCGTTTCCGAGCTGGATGTCGCCCGAGCCGCGTAACAACTCCCGCAACACCGGTTCCGCCTCCGGCGAAAACATCGGCACCGCCGCCAAGTCTTGCGTCGTCAGCATCGATCGATATCCCGCACAGTCGGTTGCCCGGCAATACTGCTAACGGCTTTCCCGACCCCCGGCAAACGAAAGGCGGGCAATCAAGCGCCGCCCACCCGCGCTCCCGTGTCGCATCCCGCACGCGGACATCCGTGCGCACATTCAGACCATGCGAGCCCGCCCATTCCAGCTTCCACTCACCAGCCTGCTGCGCAAGCATATGCAGCCCGGTGACTTCGTCGATTCCTACGCCGTGCCCCTCGCCAATCCCGAGCTGACGCCACTACAACTGGCCGAGCGGCTGACGGTCATGCCCGGCTGGGTCAATGGCTTGCTCTGGCTGCGCAACGGGCTGGTGTCGTCGCTGGGGCTCAAGACCGCGGCACACCTGCCGCAACCTTCCGGGCCCGAGCCCGCGGTCGGCGACTATGTCAGCTTCTTCCGGCTCGAGG
Source organism: Devosia sp. (assembly GCA_046596525.1). Lineage (GTDB taxonomy): Bacteria > Pseudomonadota > Alphaproteobacteria > Rhizobiales > Devosiaceae > Devosia_A. The sequence goes on from JBKJMF010000569.1 coordinate 1,493, forward strand.
AGTTGTCGAGCAACGAGGCTATCCTCGGCGAGGACGACCGCCATCTCGATTTCCGCGTCTCGGTGCTGAAGACCGCTGGCCCGCAGCCGCTGGCCGCGATCTCCACCTGGGTGCATCCGCACAATCTCGGCGGCCGGCTCTACCTGCTCGGCGTGCTGCCGTTCCACAAGTTGATCATCCGCCGCATGCTGGCCAACGTCGCCGCCTGATGGGCCCTAGACGAGCTTCAACGTGCCCGACACGCTGGTGGCGACGCCACACTGCTGGCATGCCGCGAGCACGTGGAAGCGATACTCGCCCAGCGGCAGGTCGTCGGGCATCTTGACCTCCGTGCCCCAGCGCTCCGGGATCGGCTTCGGCAGCGGTTCGAGCGGCAGGATGCGCGACGCCCCATCCCGCGTCAGCCATAGCGACAGCCCAGCCTGGCCGGTGAAGGTCGAACTCTGCCAGCCGCTGCCCTTCAGCAGCAGCACGCCGCCGCGCTCCGCCATCACCTCGCGGCTCTGCTCGGCGAGGTCGATGCTGAACACCGGCAGCGCCAGGTCGAGCTTGGCGTAGCCGTCGAGCGGATAGACCTCCGGCGTGCCACCGGCAAACACCCCCGCCAGCCGCAGCCCAACGGTGCGGTGCGATAGCCCGAAATAGTCCTTCGGCACCTCGAAGCGGAAGCCGTAGGTGAGTTCCGGCGCGCCCGGTTCGACGCGCGTATCGACCTGCACCACGAACTCGGGTGGGTAGAGCGCCGGCGCATCGTCCTCGCGCGGACCGCCGGTGCCGATCCGCCACGATTTGCCGTCATAGGCGTAGTCGATCCCCTCCTCGAAGCTGTCCTCCCCGGCACCCACGGCGAACTGCAGCGAGAACTTCGCCTTGTCCGACATCGGAAACCCGGTCGCCGTCCGCCCGGTGACCTCGACGCTATCGAACAGGTTGCGGAACTCGACGCTCGCGAAGTAGCCGGGCTTCGGTTGCGCAGCAGACCGAAATTCGGCGGTCTTGTCGCACAGCGGGATGCCCGGTCCGCCCTTCAGCAACCGCTCCGCCACGAGGCGGGCGATCTGGCGCTCCTTGTCGGTGAGTTGCGTGCCGCCAGCCGATGGGTGCATCAGCCGCTGGTTGTTGGTGATCGGCTTGCCGTCGTCCGGATCGAGATGCTCTTGCCGGCCATTGGGCAGCGGCCGCGCTGCGCCGAGCCCCATCGCGTGTCCCAACTCATGCCCCAGGGTTGTCGACGCTGTTCCCCCGGACTCCATCACGACGTGCGAGCCCACGGCGAGCTGTTCCGGTTCAAGGTATTCCCCGTGCGCGCCTGCCGCGGTGTAGATGTCGCGCATCCTGCGGTCGCGGCTGCGCTCACAATGCCCCTGCTTCAGGTCGTCGTTCTCGGTGTTGTCGAAATAGTCCGGGCCGCCCACGAAAATGTCGAGGCAGTGCCGGTCGCTCTCCGCGTGAGGCGTCTGACTTTCGGCGATCGCGCCGTCGCCACGCCGGAATTGCACGCCGGACCCGCCATAGATGCGGTTGACGTCCGCGACCCACCGATCGAAATCGGTCGCTCCCAGATCTGCCGGCGCGCCCGGTAGCTTCCAGAACCGCAAACAGATGACGATGTCCTTGCCTGCGAAGGCTGCTGGCGGCGCAGTTCCCGGCTGATCGCCGCCGCCTGGGGCCGGTGTCGCCGCCCCGCCGTCTGGAGGGACCACCCCGCCTCCACCACCCGGCACGCCGCCCCCACCGGGCGGGGGCGGAGGCGGAGGCGCCACCACCGGGCAGTCGCTGCCAATGCCTGTGAACGGCAGTGAAATCGTCCGGATGATGCTGCCGCCGGTGCCATCGTAGTAGATCACCGAAAACTCGACCGCCGCCTGATGCGTCCGGGCCTCGTCGGGGTCGAACACCACCGTCAGGCTGACCTCCTCCCCGGTCTTCAGCCAGGTCGTCCCGGGCCCGGTCAGCCGGAACTTGGCCTTGTCGGCCCCGTCGAGGCGGAATCTCGAGAGCTTGATCCGGCCCGGACCTATAAGTGTCAGCTTGACCGTCCGCACCGCTTCGAACGGCCGGTCGTTGATGCACGCCTCGAGGTTGGGATCCTTCGGATCGTAGTCGAGTGGAATGTCGGCGGGGATCGGGTTGGGCATGAGCGTACTCCGCAACTATATTTCAAGTGCGCAACAGTCGTCATTGCCCGTCTACTATACGTCAGACGCGACGTCGCCAGAAGTACTTTCGACAACATCGACAGGCAACCGATCACCTCCGCCCCATCCCGCAGAACATCCCCGGCCGGCCGAGCCAATGCCTAGTTGGGAAGTAGTGTATTCACCGGCTTTTTGCCGCACGCGACACGGGCCTACGAAAGACCTGCCGTTCGATGTACAAGGGCAGCCATGGACGAGCCGCAGCACATCTTCGGGCCGTTTGTTCTGACGCCGGGCCGCGAGCTGCGGCGCGACGGCAAGCCCGTCGCCCTCGGACCTCGTGCCCTGCTGATGCTCGAGACCATGCTCGACGCCCGCGGCGAGATCGTCACCAAGGCGGAGATGATGGAGCGGGTCTGGCCCGGCGTCATTGTCGAGGAAGGCAACATCACGGTCCAGATCGCCGCGTTGCGCAAGGAGTTGGGTCCACGCCCGGGCGGCGAGGAGTGGATCGTCACCGTGCCGCGCGTCGGCTATCGGCTGGTGCGCGGAGCCGCGGCGTCAACTGAGGTCGACGTCCAGGGCAAACCAACGGTTGCCGTCCTGCCGTTCGTCAATCTCAGCGGCGACGCGACGCAGGACTATTTCGCCGACGGCCTCGTCGAGGACCTGATCACTGCCCTCAGCCGCTTCAAGTCCTTCGCCGTCGTCTCGCGCTACTCGTCCTTTGCCTACAAGGGTCGCTCGATCGATGTCCGCCAGGTGGCGCGCGAGCTCGGCGTCCGCTACCTGCTCGAAGGCAGTGTCCGGCTCTCCGGCGAGCGCGTCCGCGTCACCGTCCAGTTGGTCGACGCCGCCACCGGCACGCACCTCTGGGCCTCAAGCTTCGACGGTGAACTTGGCCAGATCTTCGAGTTTCAGGATCGGATCACCGCATCCGTGGTGGGACTCGTCGAGCCACAGATCCGGCGCGCCGAGATTGAGCGCACCCGCCGCCGTTGGCCGGACAACCCGCAGGCCTACGACCATTTCCTGCGGGCGTTGTCCTATTTTAACTCCCGCAACCCGGCCGACTACGTCACCGCGTTCAATCACCTCGAACAGGCGATCGCACTGCAACCCGACTACGCCGCGGCGCTTGCCTATGCCTCGTGGAGCCTGGCGCGGCACGGCACCGTGGCGCTTACGATGATCAGCCCGCGGAACGCCTCTCACTGTCTCGAGCTGGCGCGGCTCGCGGTGCAATATGGCGACGACGATCCGGTGGTATTGGCCATCTGCAGCCACTCCCTGCTCGCAATCGGCCACATGCGCGCCGAGGGGCTCGACATGGTCGATCGCGCCATTCGGGCAAATCCGCACAATGTCGTGGTGCAGGTGCTGGGCGGCATCTGCAACATGCTTGCCGGCGACCCCGCCAAGGCCGAAGCCTGCTACCGCCGCGCCTACAACCTGAGCCCCGGCGCTCCCGAGGCATCCGAGAGTCTCGCCGGCATCGGCTTCGCCCGCTTCTTCATGCAGGACTACCAGGGGGCCCTGGAATGGCTGGAACGGTCGCAAGCGACGCTGGTGGACTGGCCGCCCACCTATTGGATCCTCACGGCAGCCTACGCCCACCTTGACCGCCTCGATGACGCCCGGGCAACGCTGCGGCGCCTCCTGGACTTCGCCCCTTACACGACCATTGCCGGGGTAGCGACCGTGGCACTTCGGTCCGACGGCCGGTTCGATCTGATCCTCGATGGCCTGAGAAAGGCTGGCCTCGCCTAGTCGACCCCAGCGGCTCTGGACGATTTAGCAAGACATTAGGAACTGCCTAGGGACCCAAAGGCCCCGTGTCAGCCAGATTTCCCCTCACAGCGCCCCACTTGGCGCCAACCGAGGAGATCAAAAGTGGACATCTATCTCGCCGCAGCCGCCAATGCCTTGGCACACCAGGCCATGACTGGCCATGAACCGCCGTCTGTAGCCGACGAGGACGCGTTCTACGCCCGGTCGACCTGGAACTTTCCGACCTGGAACTTCGCCACCCCCGCTTGGGTAACCCACGTGCTCGCCCTCGTCCGTAGCGTCCACCGCACCACCCCGGAACCTGCCCGCGTAGCGCGCCACGCCTGAACCAGCAGCATCACAAGAAACGAGGGACGGAAAATGACACTCGAAATCATCGGACCCGGATTTGGGCGAACTGGCACCAATTCGTTGAAGGTCGCACTGGAGCACCTGGGTTTCGGCCCCGCGCACCACATGTTCGAGGTACGCGACAATCCTGAACAGCTGTCCGCCTGGGAGGCGTTGGCGGCTGGCGGAAGCGGCGACTGGGACGCCATCTTCCGCGGCTATTGCTCGCAGGTCGACTGGCCAGGCGCCCGCTACTGGCGCGAACTGGCCGCCTACTACCCCGATGCCAGGGTGGTCCTCACGGTGCGCGATGCCGATGCCTGGTTCGACAGCGTCGAGGCAACCATCGCCCGGTTCCTGGCAGGACGCGGCACCTACGACGCGCACCTCAATGGCGTCGCCGACATGGCCTACAAGCTGATCGCGGCGGGGATCTTCGATGAGCGGATGTCGGATCGGGCGCACGCCACGGCGGTCTTCGACGCCCACATCGCCGAAGTGCAGGCGACCATTCCCGCGTCGCGGCTACTGACCTTCGATGTGCAGCAGGGCTGGGAGCCGCTTTGCGCCTTCGTCGGCTGCCCGGTGCCGAAGATCTCGTTCCCGCGGCTCAACTCGTCCAAGCAGTTCCTGAACGACGAATGGGCTAACGCCTGAGCCTCACCGTCAAGCGACGCTGGGCGCGCTAGGCGACGCTGGCGCGCCCCACCAGTGCCTCGGTGAACTTGCCTTCGAGATGATCGCGCTCGAACGGCTTCATCATGTAGTCGCTGACGCCTGCCTTCAGCGCCAGGGCGATCTGCCCGATATCGTTCTCGGTCACCATGTAGACCACATGCGGTGTGTGCCCGCCGACATAGGCGCGCAGCAGCTTGAGGAACTCGAGCCCGCTCATCACCGGCATCTGCCAGTCGAGCAGGATCGCGTCCGGCATCTCCTGCCGGCACTTGTCGAAGGCTTCCTGCCCGTCCTCGGCCTCGTCGACGATGTAGTCGAGATCCTCCAGGATGCGGCGCGCCACTTTGCGCACCACGCTGGAATCATCGACCACGAGGCAGGATTTCATGACGCGCTTCTCCAACCCAGGTCAGCGAACAGGCGAGGCCACACGACCTTCCCACCCACCGCGCAACCACCATCGCCTTGATCTGCCTCGCCAAACGGCCGCAGGGCGCAAATCGACCGACGCTCGTCGCTGGCCCACACTATCCAGCAAATCTCCCTACGAATGGTTAGCGAAACTTGAACCCTTCTCGCGATCGGCGAAGTTTTTTGCAGCAACGCCGCGGCTGCCCATTTAGCTGACACCCGATCTCGACCAGCGCCACCTGCTCCTCAACTGCGTCCTCGACGCCAACGCCCTCCCGCCGCTGACTTCACCCTCTAGGCAATCGCAAGCGAGAGCCCTCTACCGTCCGATCGCGGCGTAGCCCGGTGCCGGCAGCCGCATCTCGACCGGCGCATTCCAGTACTGCGCAAAGGCGCGCATGTCGAAATAGGTGTTCTCATTGCTCCCGGTGTGTGTCGCCTCGTCGAGGAAGGCCGACATCATCTCGACGCTGATGTTGAGCTTGCCCAGGTACCAGCCGAAGATCGCCACCGTCTTTCGGTCCGGCAGCCCCGCGTCCTCGCCGTGGATCGAAACCGGCAGATGGTTGGAAATCTGCACGCCTTCATCGGCCAGCATCTTCAGCCCCGCGATCCAGATGTAGGCGCAGGCCGAAACGCACGCGCCAACGGCATGGGTCCTCAGATAGCGCTCGTGGATGATCACGCCAATGCGGACGGCGCTCAGCATATTGCCGCCCGGCCCCTCGAGTTCGATGATCCTGGGCTCGTGCTCGCGCACTTCGTTGAGAAATACCGCGCCGTCGATGGTCGTGATCGGTCCCGAGAGCCGCATCACCACCTCGTCGCGCTCGTTGGTCCGGTAGCTATACTCCGCCGCGCTCGCGCTGAAAGCTGCCGTGGCACCAATCGCAAGCAGACCGATGATCAGCATCCGAGCACGACGTCCACCGCGCCTCTCATGCACCATTTCACACACCCTGCAAAGGCTGCCGCACCTGCAGGATTACCGAAATACGTCCCCAGCACATCACCCAAATAGGGTATTACGCCTAGAATAGAGACCTGCTATGCAGATACATGCCGACCTAGCCGCGACCTCTGGCCGTATTGTTTCGGACAACTCACACTGAATTCCAGTTTTAACCAGAGCACATTTGGACGGCATATTTCGCCGATCGCCAGATGGACTGAGATATCCTGTCGGCTTAGGACCACCGATTCTATGAACATGCCTCCATGGTGAAATCGATTACATCACTTGCTCTGAGTATTTCTGCGCGCTGCCAACAGACGTCGACGAAAGCAGAACGCCGTGCGCGGGGCGCACGATGAGCGCCCCCACCGACTTGATCGACCTGATCTACGAGGCGGCAGCTGTCCCCGAACTCTGGCCCGCTGTGCTCGAACAGCTCTGTGTCATGTCCGGCGCCCATGCCGCTGCCCTGACCTCCATCGATGCGTCCGGCCTCGCCAGTTACGCCGCCACCGCAACCTACGAGGCGGCTTACCAGGACTATCGGGAGCATGGCAGTGCCATTGAGAACGTCCGGCCGGCACGCGCGCTGGTCAGCCATCCGATGGCCTTCGCAACCGACCTCGAACTGTGCACGGAACAGGAGCTCGCCGCGGACCCGCTCTATCTCCGCTTCCTCCGCCCTCACGGGCTGGAATGGACGGCCGGCACCGTTATCCCGGTGCCAAGCGGCGACTTGATAGTCTTCGACCTCGCCACCAAGGCCGGCACCGGTCGGTTCCGGCGTGAGTCGATGACGCAGCTCGACACCTATCGTCCACATCTTGCGAGGGCCGCGCTGCTGTCGCACCGGATGGGTCTGCGCGCCGCCGCCAACCAGACCGCTGCGATGCAACTGGTGGGCCTGCCCTGCGCCGTATGGGGGCGATCCGGACGGCTGCTTGCCGCCAACGGCCTGTTCGAAGCCCTGGCGCCGCGCGTCCTGTTCTCGGCCTTCGGGCGGCTCGCCTTTGCCGACTCGGAGGTCAACCGGCTGGCCGAAGCGGCAATGGCGGCCATCGGCTCCGAGGCCCAGCCCTCCGTGCGCTCGATCCCCGTGCATGCAACCGCAGACGCCCCGGCGCTGGTCGTCCACCTGCTGCCGATACGGCGCGGCGGCGGCGACGTCTTCGTCCGCGCACTTGGCGTGATGATCGTTACCCCGGTGACCGCGCCCGAAGCGCCCCTGACCAAGGTGCTGATGGGGTTGTTCGACCTGACCCCGGCCGAAGCCAGGATCGCCCGCGGCATCGCCGCGGGTATCGATGTCCAGCACCTGGCCGCGGCGCTCGCCCTGTCGCCTGAAACCGTACGCAGCCAGTTGAAAGCCGTCCTCGCCAAGACCGGCACGCGCCGGCAGGCCGAGCTAGGTGTGATGCTCGCCGGTGCCCGGCCAATACCGGAACCGAAGTGACTTAGGCTGCTACCGCAACCGCCTTCGGCGTCGCCGAGAACTCGAACACGTCGTTCTCGATGCCGATCTTCAATTCCATGTCGGTCATCCGCGCCAGGATACCGGTGTAGAACGGCTGGATTCCCCGTGCATCGACCCCGCCCTCTGGCGAGCCGAACAGCAGCCCTTCGGCACCCGACGGCATCAGCGTCTTCTGCCGCTTCTCGGGGTCCGATTTAGAGGTGAAGGTGAACACTTCGGCGCCCGCCGGGCCCTCGACCTTCGCCGTTACCACGCCGCCGCGCGGCACCGCCATGGCGGCGATCAGCAGCATGTTCATCATCAGTTTGGCCTTGTGCTTGGGCAACAGGATCAGCGGCACCTGCCAGTCGAGGTCGGCCTTTTCGATCTCGAAATAGATCCGTGCCACCCGCTCGCACTCGCGCGTGTCGAAATCCGTGCCCGCCGTCGACGACGCGCCATAAGCCAGCCGCGCAAACTCCAGCTTCGCCCGCGCCTGCTTGGCTGCATTGGCAATCAGCTCCTGCGCCCCGTCGATCATCGCCGACTGCGTCGGATCGGCCAGCACTTCGAGCCCGTTACCGATCGCCCCCACCGGGTTGATTAGGTCATGGCAAACCCGAGAACACAGCATCGCCGCGAGATCGGTCGCCTTGAGCTCGATGAATTCCGCCATTCGTAAGGTCCTTGCCGTCGAATCAATTTTGCGTAGCCTAACCGCAAGGGCGCGGCAGCCCTAGGGGGAGCGGCGCTCCGCCTGATTTGCCGCCATCACCGCAGTCAGCTGCTCGTAAACGGCTTTGACCGTTGGGCCGCCGCCCAAGGCAAGTGACACCTGCCGACCATCGGGCAGTGCCAGCATGCACTGGTAGGCAACGGGAGCGTCGGAACTTGCGACTTTGGATAGCTTCGGTACCGCAACATCGCCGAGTGCCCACTCCTTCGTTCGCTCACCCCATAGGTGGCGATCGACCACGCACAGCTTGCCTCCCGATGCTCTGACCGTGGTGATCGGCAGGCGAAGCAGGACAATCTCGACGAAAAGCACCAGAGCCCAGAGCACCAGCACCCCCCACCCGAATGAGGGATCGGCCGCATCGGGACCGCCTTGGAGCGATACGGCAAACGCAAAGATGGGAAGCACTGGGGCAAGCATCCAACCGAGTATTGCAGTCCGATTGGTTTCCTCAAAAACAACCTTGCGCGGCGCGTTCAATGCGGAACTTCCTGTTCTGGCAGCACCGCAGCGGGGCTGCGCACATCGAGCCGCAACGGCCCGTCATAGTGCGAGAACACCTGCTCCAGTCCCGCCGGCTTCCGGTCGCGGATGAAGCCGCGCACCAGCGTACGCAGCCGGTACGGCTCCACCCAGCCGGGTAGGGCCAGCATGTAGTCGAACAGCATATGCCGCCAGGTCTGCTTGAGGCTACGTGGCCGGCCGCTGCGGCTCAGCCCTGCATAGCAGCGAAACTCGTGCCGCTTGTGGTCGATACCGAAGCGCGCCGGCAGGGCATCGCGGATCGCCAGCGGATCAAGCCCCGTCGCTTCGACGCGGGCTTTCAGGAACTGGCCCACCGCCCTCGTATGCCGCACCGGCACCGCGTCGATGATGGCGCAGCGGTTCCGGTTGTCGGCTTCAAGCCGGCACCAAACAAAATCCATTCCGTCGCCGGTGGGCGTCTGGGCGGCCCACGGCAGCACCCGCTGCAGCGCCGCGCGCGACAGGCAGGGCGCCATCACCTCGATGAAATTGCTGTAGCGCAGCAGGAACGACGGCGCGTGCAATGTCAGCATGTGCGAAAAATGGCTGTCCGGCGTCAGCGCCGGCTGGCTGATCTCGAGCCGGTGCTGTTCGGTCAGCAGGAACAGCCGGTTCAGCGTCTCGCAATCGGTCGCGATGTCGTCATCGATCAGCAAGTGGTAGTCGTAGGCCTCGAGCAGGCCCGGGTCCGCGGCATAGTGCTGGGCCAGCACGTCCCATTTGGCGCCCTTCTGCACCAGCACGCGCTCATCGGACACCGGTTCATAGGTCCTGTCGCCATACCATGAGACGACAAGGTCCCAGTTGCGCTCGCCGCCGTGCAGCCAGCTGGTATGGAGACTCTTCTCCCCTGCCCGTACGATGACGACGAAACGGCGCACTGACGGCATGCTTTCCCACTGCTTTCCGAATTGCCCTAGGCTATGCATGGGCCGCCGAAGCGGCGCAATGGGGCAACAGATGCAGAGCCTGGATAATGCCGACCTCGTCGTGGTCGGGGCGGGCTTTTATGGCGTCACCATCGCCGAACGCGCCGCCGCCGCGGGCTTGCACGTCCTGGTTCTCGACCGGCGTTCCCATGTCGGCGGCAACGCCCACTCCGAGCCCGACCCAGCCACCGGCATCGAAGTACATCGCTACGGCCCGCATCTCTTCCACACCCCCAACGAGGCTGTCTGGGACTATCTCGGCCGATTCACCGGCTTCAACAGCTTCCAGTATCGCGGCTGGAGCATGCATCGCGGCCAGGTCTTCCCGTTGCCGATCAACCTCGGGACCATGTGCCAGTTTTTCGGACGCCACCTCACCCCGGACGCGGCGCGCCAGCTGATCGCCAGCCAGTCCGCGGAACTCGGCGATCGCGAACCCGCCAATCTCGAGGAAAAGGCGATTTCGCTGATTGGACGGCCGCTCTATGACGCGTTCATCCGGGGCTACACCGCCAAGCAGTGGCAGACCGACCCACAGCAGCTGCCGGCGAGCATCATCACCCGGCTGCCCGTCCGCTACACCTTCGACTCGCGCTATTTCAACGACCGGTTCCAGGGCCAGCCGCTCGATGGCTATCCAGCGATCTTTGCCCGCATGCTGGCTAATCCGCTGATCGAGGTCATGCTAGATACAGACTGGCACGATCTTCGTGCCCTCTCCCGCCCCGGCTTGCCGGTCGTCTACACCGGCCCCATCGATCGCTATTTCGACTATGCCGAGGGCATTCTCGGCTGGCGCACCCTGCGTTTCGAGCCCGAGGTGCTGCCAACTGGCGACTACCAGGGCACCGCGATCGTCAACTACGCCGACCCGGACGTGCCGTTCACGCGCATCGCCGAGTATCGCCACTTCCACCCCGAACGAGCCTATGACGCCGATCGCACCGTCATCGTCCGCGAGTACGCCCGCTTCGCGACGCGCGATGACGAACCGTTCTATCCGATCGACACCCCGGCCGACCGCATCAGCCTGCAGCGCTATCGGGCCCGCGCCGAGGCCGAACCGGACGTGTGGTTCGGCGGCCGCCTGGGCACGTACACCTATCTCGATATGCATCAGGCGATCGCCCTGGCGCTCAGGGACTGGAAGAGCCTCGAGGCCCGTCACTGGCCCGATCGGAGCCTTTAGGTTGCGCTACTGCGCGGCCGCAGCCTCGTCCGCTGGCGCGCCGCCCACCGCCTCAGCAACGCTGCCCTCTTCGCCTGTGAGCGTTCCACTAAGTTGCTCCCAGCCACCTACAGCGCCCTGCAGCGAGGTCTCCTCGCTCTGGAAGAACGCCTCGCGGTTGGCCACCGAGTAAAACAGATAGAGCTTCATGCCCGAGATGGCGTAGAGGCGCGGCTTGCCGTCCGAGAGGTAGCCGCGGCTGAGGCTGGAGACGCAGTGTCCGCCAAACTGCGGCGCATAGATTTCGGGATTCCGGATGAACACGTCGCGGTTCGCCACCGAGGCGAAGTACCAGGGCACTCCGCCCCAGACATACTCGAAGTCGGGCAGCCCCTGCAGCGGGTCCGGCTCGGTGAAATAGCTCACCGGATCGTAGCCCTCGAGCGCCACACCGGTCAGCGGGTCAGTGACGATGGCGGACACTAGCCCCGCGGCGCCCGCGGGCGCACTAAGTGCAAGCCCTATGGCCAGCCAAAGTGCTGCAAGAAGCCCGGTTATGGTTAAGTTTTGTTTACGCTTTTGCCGCATCATCGCCGCCATGAAGGCCTAGCCTGAATTCTCCAGGCAGACCGGATGCGCCGAACCTTAGCCCCGCATGGTAAGGACCGCGTAAATGGACTGCCGTCCGAACTAAGCCCCGGAGTGCCCCTTCATGCTCGACCGCATGGTCTACCTCATCCTCGCCGCCTTCGTCGCGCTGACGGCGGCCACGCTGGTGCTCACGCCCACCTTCACCCAGGCGCAGGAAGGCTCGCTCTCCGATACCTTCTCCGGCGACGAAATCGTCGACACCGGCCACGAATTCTTCGGCTCAGTGGCCCAGGGCCTCGCTTCGCTGGTCGAGCGCGCCGTCAGCCAGTTCGGCCTGCCCAATGCCTACATCCTTGGCGAGGAAGCCGGCGGCGCCATCTTCGCCGGCGCCCGCTACGGCGAAGGCACCATGTACACCCGCAACCAGGGTGAGCACGGCCTGTTCTGGCAAGGCCCGACCGTCGGCCTCGATTTCGGCGGCGATGGCTCCAAGGTGATGATGCTGGTCTACAACCTGAACTCGGTTTCCGACGTCTACGGCCGCTATCCCGGCGTCGATGGCTCCGCCTACGTCATCGGCGGCCTCGGCATGACCGTGATCAAGTACGGCGATGTCGTCATGGTGCCGATCCGCTCCGGCGTCGGTGCCCGTCTCGGCGTCAATGTCGGCTACCTGAAGTTCACCCAGGAACCTACGTGGAATCCCTTCTGAGGCGCTGAAAACCCTTCAGATTCCGTTCAGCCGCCGTTCATCGCGGTGGCGCGAGCGTGGCAGATCGGCTGTCGTTTGCTGCTAGGCTCATCGTGACCGCGTCACCGTCTTCCGGTAAGGTTACATCGTGATGGTGATGGCCGGGGGCGGCCATTGCTGCGATCCTGGTGGTGCGCGAACACCCGGGACCGGGCGTGCCGGTGGGTGGAGTTGAGTTATGGCCATTGAAAACGTTATGTATTTCGTGCTCGGCCTGCTCGTGGCCGGGCTGTTGGCGTTGATCATCATGCCTGCCGTGTGGCGCCGCGCCGTGCGTCTCACCAAGAAGCGCATCGAAGCCGCGACCCCAATGACCATGGCCGAGTTCCGCGCCGACAAGGACCAGCTCCGCGCCGAATTCGCCTTATCCACCAGACGCTTGGAGATGAACGTCGAGGCCCTGCGCCGCCGCCTCTCCGACCAGTTGCGCGACATCAATAGGAAGAAGAACGAGCTCGGCGGCATCAAGGGTGAGCGCGACAGCCACCTGCAGGTGGTCCGCGAACTCGAGGAGCGCGAGGCCGAAGCCCGCCGCCGCATCCTCGAACTGGAGAAGGAAGCCGCCGACGTCTCGCAGAAATTGCGTATGCGCGACAGGGAGTTGGGTGAGAAATCCAGCCAGCTCGACGCCGCCCGCCAAACCCTCCGCGGCAGCACCCCCCGCGCCTTCGCCATCGACGGCAAGGCGCTGAGCGGCAACTACAACACCGATATCGACGAGCTGCTGCAGTTCCTCGAGATCGAAAAGAAGCGCTCCGAGTTCCTCGAAACCCAGAACCGCACCCTCATCGAAGGTCTGGAGAGTTCCGACAAGAATGCAGCCGAAGCCCGCGCCTCGGCTGCGGAATTCCGTGAGAGGCTCGCCAAGCGCGACGACGTCGTGAGCGACGCCCAGACCGAACTGGCCACTGCCGAAGCGCGCATCGCCGATGCCGAGAGCCGCGTCTCGACCCTCCTCGCCGAAACCACGAAGCTCGTCGGCGACGGCGAGGACAAGCACGACATGCTGTTGGCCGAAAAGCTCGGCCTCGAAGAAGAGATGGAAAAGCTCCGCGCCAAAGTGGCGAGCGTCGAAGAGACGGTCATGGCCGACTGGGACAGCGACCGCGTCGAGCAGTCGCACCTGCGCGAACGCCTCAACGACATCGCCTCGGACGTCAGCCGGCTGGTTTACGCGCTGGAGGGCAACGGTCCGTTGGACGAGGAAGAGAGCCTCGCCGCTCGCATGCAGAAGTTCGTCGATGCCGAAGCGGAAGCCGCGCCGGTTCGCGGCCCCAATGCCCGCAAGGGCAACCAGCCCGAGGGTCAGGCTGTGTCTGATCGGCTCAAGGCGCTGCAGGAACTGCGCAACGACAACTAGCCGCTACTCGCTGACCCCGGGCGCGAATTATTCGCTGCCCCGCGCAGCGAGTTATTCGCTGACCACCGGGATTTCGCGGATCATCTCGCCGCTCTTGCCGTCGAAGATGCGCACACTGGTCATGGCGCCGAGCTTATAGGTGACGGTGAGCCGGCCATCCGCCGCGACGGCCGAAACGACCTCGCTGCCACCAGGGATTTTCAGCGCCGCGATCACGTAGTCGCTGCTGCCCTTCCCCTCGCTCTGCGATGCGCGGTAGACAAGCGCGCCGCCGATAGCGATAAGGCCCACCACCAGTAGCCCCATCGACACCATGAAGGACTTGCGCGCCCGGTTCAGTACCGCCCGCGCTTCCGGTGACAGTTCCGGGGTGGTTTCGGGTTTGTCTTGAGGATCGCTCATGCAGGATATTTCCGGCGAGGAACAGGAATGGCAGTTGCTGGTCGATGCCGCCGACGCCGGCAGCCGGCTTGATGCCGCACTCGCCCGTGCCGTACCGGTCTTCTCGCGCAACCGGATCAAGGACCTGATACTGGCCGGAAGCGTCGCGATCAATGGGCGAACCGTCACGGAGCCGAAATACAAGCTCCGCGAAGGCGAGGACGTCACGTTCTCGGCCCCCGAGCCGATCGAGGCCGAGCCGACCCCCGAGAACATCCCGCTCGACATCCTTTACGAGGACGACCAGCTGATCGTCATCAACAAGCCGGTCGGCATGGTGGTGCATCCTGCCCCCGGCAACTACACCGGCACGCTGGTCAACGCCCTGCTCTACCACTGCGGCGATAGCCTCAAGGGCATCGGCGGCGTCAGGCGCCCCGGCATCGTCCACCGCCTCGACAAGGACACGTCGGGCGTCATGGTGGCGGCCAAGACCGAGCAGGCGCACAACCACCTCGCCGCCCAGTTCGCCGACCACGGCCGCACCGGCCCGCTGCACCGCGCCTATCTCGCCTATTGCTGGGGCCGTACGCAGCAGGCCGCCGGCACGGTGGAAGCGTCGCTCGGCCGCGACCCGAACAACCGGCTGAAGCAGGCGGTGCGCAAGGACGGTCGTGAAGCCATCACGCATTATGCGGTGGAGGCCCGCTTCGGCGACGAGGGTTGGGACATTACCCGCATAATGCGTGATGGCTTCACGACCGTCCTTGCGCACCGCCTGCTTCAGCCGGTTGTTCGGGTC
>JBKJMF010000167.1:0-2565 GCA_046596525.1 Devosia sp.
CTCGTGGCCAACCGTCGCAACATTCTCATCGGGTCCGGCGCAGCAGTCGTCGCGGCAGCGGCGGGGACCAGCGTGTCCTTCCTGTTCGGCGCCACCGGCGCCCTTGCCCAGCAGATCGATGTTGCCAAGCTGATGGCTCCGGCCGGCGGCGTTGCCGATCATCCGCTCGGGCCCGCTGACGCCAAGGTCACCCTGATCGAGTACCTGTCGCCGACCTGCCCGCACTGCGCGGCCTTCGCGCTGGACGTCTATCCGCAGCTCAAGACCGATTACATCGACACCAACAAGATCCAGTTCATCCCGCGCCCGTTCATGCGCAACGTGCTGGATGCGGTGGTGTTCATGCTGGCCGAGGCGGCCGGCCCCGAGAGATACCACGACGTCGTCGACACGTTCTTCAAGACGCAGGACAAGTGGGCGTCCTCGTCCACGCCGAACGATGCGATGCTCGCAATTGCCCAGCAGCTTGGTTTTACCAAGGAAAGCTACGACGCTGCCTTGACGAATCAGGACCTGTTCAAGGGACTGGAAGCAATGCGGGACCAGGCGCTGAACGAGTTCCAGCTCGAGGGTACGCCGACGTTCTACATCAACGGCAAGAAGATCACTGGGGAAAGCTCGCTTGAGGCTCTCAAGGCCGAAATCGATCCGCTGCTTGGATAAGACGCGGCCCCCAAAGGGCGCGCGATGAAATTCACGCGCCTCAAGCTTCACGGCTTCAAATCGTTCTCCGATCCGACCGAGCTCTATCTGGAGCCCGGTCTTTCGGGCGTGGTCGGGCCCAATGGCTGCGGCAAGTCGAACCTCGTCGAAGCGCTGCGCTGGGTGATGGGCGAAAGCTCATACAAGGCGATGCGCGCCGCCGGCATGGACGACGTGATCTTTGCCGGCTCGGGCGGCCGGCCGGGGCGTAACACCGCAGAAGTCACACTCGTCCTCGACAATTCCGACCGCACCGCGCCAGCACCGCTGAACCATTCCGACGTGCTGGAAGTCACCCGCCGCATCGAGCGTGAAGAAGGCTCGGTCTATCGCGTCAATGGCAAGGAAGTGCGGGCGCGTGACGTCCAGTTGCTGTTCGCCGATGCCTCGACCGGCGCGCATTCGCCCGCTCTCGTCCGCCAGGGCCAGATCGGCGAACTCATCGCCGCCAAGCCGCAACAGCGCCGCGCGTTGCTCGAAGAAGCAGCGGGCATCTCCGGGCTGCATTCGCGGCGGCATGAGGCCGAACTGCGATTGCGTGCTGCGGAAACGAACCTCGAGCGCGTCGACGACATCATCGCGCAGGTCGAGCAACAGCTCGAAACACTGAAGCGCCAGGCCCGTCTCGCCATCCGCTACCGAGCGCTCTCCGGCGATATCCGCAAGGCCGAGGCAACGCTGTTCCACATCCGCTGGATCGCTGCACGCTTCAACGAAAAGGATGCCGAGGCCGCACAGGCCAAGCTGATCCGCGATCTCGCCGACGCACAGCATGTCGAACTCGAAGCGCAAAAGGTGGTGTTCCTCGCCGACAAGGCGCTGGCGCCGCTGCGCGAAAAGGAAGCCGCCGCCGGGGCCGTGCTGCAGCGGCTCACCATTCTCGCCGAGCAGCTCGATGGCGAAGCCCGCCGCGCTGCCGCCCGCCTCAACGAACTGGGCGAGCGGCTGAAGCAGATCGAGCAGGACGCGGTGCGCGAACGTGCACTGGTCGGTGAAAGCGATGAAGCACTGAAGTCCGCCGCCGAGGAGCGCGCGCGGCTCGAAGCCGAGGCTGCCGGCGAGTCGCAGGCGCTCGAAGCTGCGCGCACTGCCGCTGAAGCCGCACAGACCGAGGTTGCGAAGGCCGAGACCGAAGCCCGTGTCGCCGCCGATGCGCTGGCGCAGTTGCGGGCTCGTCGTGGCGCCGCCGAGCGCAGTGTCGCCGAGGCGCGCTCGCGTGTCGTGCGGCTCGAGGCGCAGATCGCCGACGTGGTGCGCGAAGCGGAGCAACTGGCGCACACCCTCGGAGCCGACGCGACACTGAGCGCCAAGCGGCAGGCACTCGAAGCCGCGCAGAACAATGCGAAGACGGCGGAAGCCGCTGCCATTGCCGCCGAAGCCGGTGCCACCGCCGCTCAGGCAGCTGCCGATGCGGTGCGCCCGGAACTGCAGCAGATCGAGGCAGCGCTGAACCGGCTTGAGGCCGAAGCGCAGACGCTGTCACGCATCCTCAACCACGGCGCCAGCAAATGGCCGGCCGTGGTCGACCAGTTGAAGGTCGCCCCGGGCTACGAAACCGCGCTCGGCGCCGCGCTGGGCGACGATCTCGATGCCTCGTCCGACGCCGGTGCTCCGCTGCACTGGGCGGGTGCTGCAGCCAGTGATGACCCTGCCCTCCCCGCTGGCGCGACCGCACTCTCGCAGTTCGTTTCCGGCAGCCCGCTGTTGACGCGCCGGCTCGATCAGATCGGGCTCGTCGATGCCGCCGACGCGATGCGGCTGATGGCGCATCTGAAGCCGGGCCAGCGGCTCACCACCAAGGCAGGCGGGCTGTGGCGTTGGGATGGTTTCGTTGCCGCCGCCGATGCGCTGACTGCGGCCGCC
>JBKJMF010000407.1:0-4143 GCA_046596525.1 Devosia sp.
CGCCGCGACGCCGATCATGATGGCCGGCAACGTCGGCACGCCCAGCGCATCCATCAGCCCGCCGGTGACCACCGCCACCAGCCCGCCCAGCGCCCCGACCGAGAGGTTCATCTGCCCCACCCCGAGCATCACCATTTGCGAATAGGCCACCAGCAGCGACACGCAGATCGAGCGCAGCAGCACGAACAGGTTGAACTCGGTGAGGAAGGCCGGCGCGCTCACGGCCAAGGCGATACCGCCGGCGATGATACCGACGAGAATGCCAGACCATTGCAGGCGGAAGAACGAGCCCATCACGCCCGCCTCGCCTGTTCACGCGCCACATAGGCGGCTCGTCCGCGCTCGATCAGGATCGCCGCGAGGAGGAAGGCGCCGAGGAACAGCGGCAGCCAGAAATTGCCGATCTCCAGCACCAGGAGGCCGGAGCGAATGGTCGACACCAGCAGCGCCCCCAGGATGGTGCCCACCACCGAGACGATGCCGCCCGACAGCGCCGTGCCGCCGATCACCGGGGCGAGGAAGCTCGGCAGCAGCCAGTCATCGCCCGCCACCGCCGGCATCGCCGCCGCCAACCGCGAGGTCAGCATCAGCGGCGCCGCCGCGGCGAGAGCGCCGGACAGCGCATGGACGAAGACGATGGTGCGGTCGACAGGGATGCCGCTTATTTCGGCGGCCCGGGCATTGGCGCCGACCGCGAGAATCTGCCGCCCCAGTGTCGAGTGCTTGAACAGGAAATAGAGCAGTACCGCGATTCCCAGCGCCACCAGCGCGAGGCCTGGCACACCGAGCACCGCGCTTTTGCCGAAGGCACCAAACTCGGGTGGCAGGCCATTGAGCGGTACCGCCTTGGTGAGGATGAGCATGCCGCCTGAGAACAGGCTCGCGCTCGCCAGCGTCACCACGAAGCTGTTGACCCCGGTCTTGACGATGGCAAAGCCGTTCACCCAGCCGAGCAGCGCGCCCAGCGCCAGCGTGCCGGCGATCGCCACCGGGATCGGCACGCCCAGCACCTGCATCAGATAGCCCGAGAACATCACGGCGCAGACGCCGATGGCGCCGACCGACAGGTTCATCCCGCCGGTCGCCAGCACCACCATCTGGGCGAAACCGACGACGATATCGACCGCTACCGAGCGTCCGAGCGAGTTGAGGTTGAACTTTGAGAGGAACCCCGGTGCGAGGCTGGAAAACACCACCCACAGCACCACGAGGATCACGAACAGCCCGATCTGGGTCGAACCACGCAGCAGGAACGAACTGAGCGATCGGCGGGGTGCCGGGTTCATGGCCGATGCTGCTGTCGGACGAGGTTCGGCGTCAAGCGCTGTGGTCATGGGGGTACTCGAAGGGCCAGGTCAGTCTATCGGTCGGTGCCTTCTCCCCTTGAGGGAGAAGGTGCCCGAAGGGCGGATGAGGGGTAGCTCTCCGCGCACTCAATCGCTCGTCGCTTCGCTCCGATCGCGCATCGTTACCGATGCGGTACCCTCATCCGGCGCTACGCGCCACCTTCTCCCTCAAGGGGAGAAGGTAACCCGCACCATCCAGTGCCGGCTAGATCACTGGCAGCTGAGGAACTTGTCCTTGAAGCTCGCCCGCAGGTCGCCGGTCAGCTTCTTCAGGTCGGCGCTGTAGGTCTCGATGTTGGCCGAGCTGATCAGCAGCGTGCCCGAGTCGATGAATTTGGCCGTCTGCGGCGTGGTGATGAACGGCGCATCCGCCTTCACCGTGCAGCCCTCGGCCAACAGGTCCACGGCATAGGCGCCGATATAGCCCTGGCCGTAGGGGTTCTGCACCATCGTGCCGGAGACGAAGCCATCCTTGATGCCGTCGAGCACGATTTTGTCGTCGTCGATGCCCATCAGCTTGATCTTCTTGTCGCCGAGGTTCTTCAGCGCCGTCGCTGCCACCACCGAGGAGATGTAGCCGGTGGCGATCATGCCGCCGATCTGGTCCTTCTGCGCGGCCAGCAGCGCGTTGATCTTCTGGTCGCCCTGCTCCTGGTTGTCGGTGTCGCCCAGCGTCTGCAGCAGCGTCACCGCGCCATTGGTCTCGGCCACGGCCTTCTCGACCGCCTGCACGCGTAGCGTGGTGTTGGGATCGACCAGGAGGCCGGCGAGATGCACTACCGCGCCCGTGCCGCCCATCGCCTCGATCAGCGCCTTGGTGCCGAGATAGGCCGAGGCGTAAACGTCGGTCGCCATGCAGAACGCCGTATCGGTGGGGTCCTGGGCGCAGCCGCCCAGCGCCACGGCAGGAATGTCCGAAGCCTTGAGTTCGGCGATGGTCGAGTTGACGCCGACCGCATCGCCCGGGAAGTAGCCGATGCCGGCATAGCCCTGCGCAGCGAGGCTTTCGAACAGCTCGGTCTGCAGCTCGAGCTTCCACTCGGCCGGCACTTTGTACTCGACCGAAGCGATGCCGAAATCCTTCTGCGCATCCGCCGCAGCCTGCTCCCAGGGCGCGAAGTACGGGTGCGGACCGCCCGGCACCAGCGCAATCTTGTTGTCCGAAGCCGCTGCGGCGAGCGGCGACAGCGCCACGCCCAAAGCCAGACCCACGGCGAGCGCGCCGCGCATACGGGTAAACTGCATGATCTTCTCCCTTTGCCGGTGGATGCCTCCCGATCCTCCTGGGGCAGCATACACGCTGGCCAAGGCGTAACACTAACGCATATCGCATGCAATATTCTCTCCGTTGACTTTCGTCGTATTCCGGCCGCCGGCCGGGACAGGCGACATCCGGGGCCAGCGGATCACGTTCCTGTTTCGATCACCATCGGATACGACTTTGGTATTAGCCTTTGCTGCTACTTTAGTCGCATATGCGGCGAACTCGCCTTGACGTCGCCGCACCCCCTGCCGAAGGTGCCGGCCGACAAGCGGGCACTTGCTCGCCCCAGGGACGAGGAACTCATGGCACCTGTAACCATCAACAAGGCCGGCAAGCATTACGGCGGCTTCGAAGCGCTGAAGGGCGTGTCGGTCGATATCGCCGACGGCGAATTCGTCGTGCTGGTCGGCCCGTCGGGCTGCGGCAAGTCCACCCTGCTGCGCATGATCGCCGGCCTCGAGGAAATCACCTCGGGCGAGATCGGCATCGGCAATCGCGTCGTGAACGACCTGCCGCCCAAGGAACGCGACATCGCCATGGTGTTCCAGAACTACGCGCTCTACCCGCACATGACGGTGGCGCAGAACATGGGCTTCTCGCTAAAGCTCAAGGGCGTGCCCAAGACCGAGATCAAGGCCAAGGTCGATCGCGCCGCGCAGATTCTCGGCCTCGAAAAGCTCCTCGACCGCCAGCCGCGCCAGCTCTCCGGTGGTCAGCGCCAGCGCGTCGCCATGGGCCGCGCCATCGTGCGCGATCCGCAGGTCTTCCTGTTCGACGAGCCGCTGTCCAACCTCGATGCGAAGCTGCGCGTGCAGATGCGCTCCGAGATCAAGGAACTGCATCAGCGCCTGAAGACCACCACCATCTACGTGACCCACGACCAGGTCGAAGCCATGACTATGGCCGACAAGATCGTGGTGATGCGCGACGGCATCATCGAGCAGATGGGCACTCCTCTCGATCTCTATGATCGTCCGCTCAACACCTTCGTGGCCGGCTTCATCGGCTCGCCGTCGATGAACTTCATCAACGGTGCGATGACGCCGGAGGGCTTCAAGACCACCGACGGCATCCTGCTCCCGACCATCAAGGACGCCGGCGAAGCCGCCATTTACGGCATCCGTCCCGAGCACCTGCATATCGATCCGAACGGTATCGAGATCGAGGTCATCGTGCTGGAGCCGACCGGCTCGGAGACCCAGGTCATCGGCCGCCTCGGCACCCAGTCGATCAACGGCATCTTCCGTGAGCGCATCACGGCGACCCCGGGCTCCAAGATCAAGGTGGCGCCGGACCTGTCGGTCGTCCACCTGTTCAACAAGGACGGCAAGCGCGTGAACTGAGCTTCAGCGCTAAAATGAATGGGGCCGCCGCGGGGAACCATGGCGGCCTTGTTGTTTCTAGAGCACCCGGCGCCCTTCGCGCCACACGGTGCGCACCACCGGGACGCCCTCGAGGCTGGTGACCTGCACCAGGTCGGCGCGCTTGCCGACGGCGATCTCGCCGCGATCCTCGAAACCGGCGGCGCCGGCC
>JBKJMF010000019.1:0-3101 GCA_046596525.1 Devosia sp.
GTCTGAGCCATGATGCCGTGGCTGCGCCGGAGTTTCTTGGCCGGCCTCGTCGTGACCGTGCCGTTGTTCATCACGGTCGTCACGCTGGTGTGGTTGTTCCGCTTCATCGACGGGGTGGCGACGCCGCTGTCGACGAACCTCTTCGGTCGGGAAGTGCCCGGGCTGGGTGTGTTGATCACGGCGGCTGTGATCCTGCTGGCCGGGGCGCTGGCGACCAACGTGCTGGGCCGGCGGATCCTGAGACGCGGGGAAAAGTGGCTGCTCAACGTGCCGCTCTTCAAGACCGTCTATGCGCCGGTGAAGCAACTGGTGGCGGCTTTCTCGCCCGACAGCGAAACGGGCTTCAAGAAAGTCGTGATCGTGGACGACTCGCGGCGGGGCCTGGTGCTCGGTTTCCTGACCCGCGAGTTCACGCTGGATCGGGGCGCCGGGCCGGAAGCCTTGGTGGCGGTGTATGTGCCGACCAATCACTTGTATCTCGGTGATGTGGTGGTCTACCCGCGCAGCCAGGCGTCTTTTCCAGACTTGTCGGTTGAAGATGGCGTGCGGATTTTTTTAACGGGCGGCATGGCGCTGCCTCCGCGGATCAGTACGAGGACAGCAAACGATGGTGATGAGACTTCTCGATAGAGCCGGCCGCCTGTTGGCTGCGGTTGCGTTGGTTGTGGGGATGACGGTTCTGACGGCGCCGGTGCTTCTGGCCGCGCAGCCCGAATCGGCGGCCGATGCCGCCCATCACCGCCCGGGCGGCGAGGTCAACATCCAGTTGCCCGACCTTAACCAGGGCGATTTCCTCGGCCTGACCGGTCACCAGATCCTGCTGTCGGGGCTGGTCGTCTGCGTGCTCGGCCTGCTGTTCGGCCTCTGGACCTACACGGCGGTGAAGAACCTGCCGGTCCACCAGTCAATGGCCGACGTCTCGGCCATTATTTACGAGACCTGCAAGGCCTATCTGATTCAGCAGGGCAAGTTCCTGCTGATTCTCGAGTTGTTCATCGGCGCGGTGATGGTGGCGTACTTCTCGCTCACTGGCCTTGAGCCCGGGCGCATTGCTATCGTCATCATCTTCAGCCTGATCGGCATTGGCGGCAGCTACGGCGTCGCGTGGTACGGCATCCGTATCAACACCCTGGCCAACTCGCGCACGGCGTTTGCCAGCCTGCAGGGCAAGGCGTTCCCGGTCTGCGATATCCCGCTGCGTTCGGGCATGAGCGTCGGCATGATGCTGATCTCGGTCGAGCTGCTGTTCATGCTCGCCATCCTGCTGTTCATTCCCGGTGAGTACGCCGGCGTCTGCTTCCTGGGCTTCGCGATTGGCGAATCGCTGGGCGCGGCGGCCCTGCGCATTGCCGGCGGCATCTTCACCAAGATCGCCGACATCGGCTCCGACCTGATGAAGGTGGTGTTCAAGATCAAGGAAGACGATGCGCGCAACCCGGGCGTGATTGCCGACTGCACGGGCGACAATGCGGGCGACTCGGTGGGCCCGACGGCGGACGGATTCGAGACCTACGGCGTCACCGGCGTGGCGCTGATCATGTTCATCATGCTGGCCGTGAAGGACCCCGCGATCCAAGTGCAGTTGCTGGTGTGGATCTTCATGATTCGCGTGATGATGGTGCTGGCCTCGGCGGGTTCCTACCTGCTCAACAACGCCGTCGCCAAAAGCAAGTACGCCTCGGTCGAGAAGATGAATTTCGAGGCGCCGCTGACGTCGCTCGTCTGGCTCACCTCGATTGTCTCGGTGGGGCTGACCTACGTGTTGTCCTACCTGCTCATTCCGACCCTCGGCGGCAACAGCGACCTGTGGTGGCAGCTCTCGACCGTCGTCACCTGCGGCACGCTGGCCGGCGCGATCATTCCGGAGTTCGTCAAGGTGTTCACGTCGACCCATTCCTCGCACGTCAAGGAAGTGGTCACCTCGTCGCGCGAGGGCGGCGCGTCGCTCAACATCCTCTCGGGTCTGGTGGCCGGCAACTTCAGCGCCTACTGGCTGGGCCTGACCATCATGGGCTTGATGTCGATTGCCTACTTCGTCTCACTGATGGGCCTGTCCGAGCCGACCCTGGCGGGCGACACCCTGATGCTGGCACCGGCGATCTTCGCGTTCGGGCTCGTCGCGTTCGGTTTCCTGGGCATGGGCCCGGTGACGATCGCGGTCGACTCGTACGGCCCGGTCACCGACAACGCACAGTCGATCTACGAGCTCTCGCAGATCGAAGATATTCCCAACGTCGAGCAGGAGATCCAGAAGCACTACGGCTTCAAGCTCAACTTCAAGATCGCCAAGGAACTGCTCGAGGAAAACGACGGCGCCGGCAATACCTTCAAGGCCACGGCGAAGCCCGTGCTGATCGGCACGGCGGTCGTCGGCGCCACGACGATGATCTTCGCGATCATCATGGCGCTCACGCAGAGCCTGGAGGATCAGTCGGCGATCAGTAAACTCTCGATCCTGCACCCGCCGTTCCTGCTGGGCCTGATCACGGGCGGCGCGGTGATCTACTGGTTCACCGGCGCCTCGATGCAGGCCGTGACCACCGGCGCCTACCGCGCGGTGGAGTTCATCAAGGCCAACATCAAGCTCGAGGGCTCGACCAAGGCGTCGGTCGAAGACAGCAAGAAGGTGGTCGAGATCTGCACCGTCTACGCGCAGAAGGGCATGTTCAACATTTTCCTCGGCGTGTTCTTCTCGACGTTGGCGTTCGCGTTCATCGAGCCGTTCTTCTTCATCGGCTACCTGATCTCGATTGCGCTGTTCGGCCTCTATCAGGCGATCTTCATGGCCAACGCGGGCGGCGCGTGGGACAACGCGAAGAAGATCGTCGAGACCGAACTGAAGATGAAGGGCACCCCTCTCCACGACGCATCGATCGTCGGCGACACCGTGGGCGACCCGTTCAAGGACACGTCATCGGTGGCCATGAACCCGGTGATCAAGTTCACGACGCTCTTCGGCCTGCTGGCCGTCGAGCTGGGTGTCTATCTGTCGGCTGCGCAGGGGCCGACCCTGACCCACGCGCTGGCGGCGGTGTTCTTCGTGATCAGCATGGTATTCGTTCACCGATCGTTCTACGGGATGCGGATCGAATCCGCCTAGG
>JBKJMF010000082.1:0-2874 GCA_046596525.1 Devosia sp.
GACGAAATCGGTCAGCCCGGTCGGCAGCACCGGCGGCATGATGTTGAACCCATCAGCCGCGCCGCCGTGGAACCACTCGCCGATCGCATCGGCCACCTGCTCCGGCGTACCCACCACCGTCCGGTGACCGCGCGCCGTGGCGAGCGACAGATACAGTTCCCGCAGTGTCAGCCCGCGCGCCGCGGGGTCCGACACCAGCTTCAGCCGGCTCTTGTTGAGCTCGGTATTGGTCGGCAGCGGCGGCGCCTTGTCGTCGAGCGAATAGCCCGAAAGGTCGACCCCGACGTAGTATTGCTTGAGGATCGACCAGGCGATCGTTGGGTGCACCAGCGACTGGATGAACTCGTAGTTCTCCTGCGCCTCCTTCTCCGTCCCGCCCAGCACCGGAAAGATCCCGGGCATGATCAGCAACTGCTCCGGCCGGCGGCCGAACTTGGCGAGCCGCCCCTTGATGTCGGAATAGAACTCCTGCGCATCGGCCAGCGTCTGGTTGGCGGTGAAAATCACCTCCGCCGTCCGCGCCGCCAGCTCCCGGCCCGGCTCGGAAGCGCCGGCCTGCACCACCACCGGACGCCCCTGCGGCGAGCGGGCGACATTGAGCGGCCCGGCAACGTCGAAGAACTTGCCGTGATGATTGACCTTGTGAACCTTGGTCGGATCGAGAAACACGCCGCTCGCCTTGTCGCGGATCAGCGCATCGTCCTCGTAGCTGTCCCAGAGATCGAGGACCAGATCGACGACCTCCTCGGCGCGCTCATAGCGATTAGCGTGCGCCGGATGTCCGGCAATGGAGAAGTTCTTCGAGACATCGGCGCCCGTAGTCACGACATTCCACGCGGCACGGCCTTTGGAGATGTGGTCGAGCGAGGCGAACTTGCGGGCGAGGAGATAGGGATCCTCATAGGTCGTCGAGGCGGTGGCGACAAAGCCGATCCTCTCGGTCACCTGCGACAGTGCCGACCACAGCGTCACCGGCTCGAAATGCGCCGAATGGCTGACCCGGCTCCGCGTCTCCGGGTCCTTGTCGCCATCCCAGCCCGCGGGGCTGTCGGCCACGAACACCAGGTCGAACTTCCCCGCTTCGGCCGTCTCGGCCAGCCCGCGATAGTGATCGATGCTGTGCCCGGCATCGGCATCCGAATCCGGGTGCCGCCAGGCCGCGATATGGTGCCCCGTCGCCATGATGAAGGCGCCGAGTTTGAGCTGTCTGTCCTCGGTGGCCATTTCGGCATCACTCCCCGGTGCCGCGCTCCATGCCCGGCTTCGATGCCATTACCCTACTAAATCGCTATACAATGTCGACTGATGGCTTTGCGCCAATCTCGCGGTTCGTGAGCTTTTTTTGCCCCATGCAACCGGATCGCTGGGAACGGAACGGCTGCACCCTCGAAACTGAACCCTGTCTGCAACCCCCGTTCAGCACCCTGTCAGCTCCGCTGTGATGCTGTGCCGATACGCCCGCGACTCGCGGCACTGAGGGAGGCATCTCAGATCATTCCTGCCATCGAGCTGCGACGCTCGATACCACGTGAGGTGGGGTGCCTCCCCTCCCTCACGACGCGGACCCGGCCCGCCGCAACTCGTGCCGGGTCCGCGACTCCCCTCCGTTCCATCCACGCTGACCGACCCGCTTGACAGCCGAGCCGTCGGAGGATATTCAACAATCGTGTTAATCAACAAGGATGTTGAACATGCAATCCGCCGACCCGCTCAGCTCCACCCTTTCGGCCCTCGCCGATCCGACGCGCCGGGCCCTGCTCGCCCGTCTCAGCGAGGGCGAAGCGACGGTCAACGAGCTGGCCGAGCCCTTCGACATCACGCTGCAGGCCGTCTCGCGGCACCTCAAGGTCCTCGAGACCGCCGGCCTCATCAGCCGCAGCCGCGAGGCGCAGTGGCGCCCCTGCAAGCTCGAGCTCGCCCCGCTGCAGCAGGTCGATGGCTGGCTCGCCCGCTACCGCATGTTCTGGGAAGGCAGCTTCGACAAGATGGGCGCCTATCTCGACGAGATCACCAAGGGAGATCAAAATGGCTCCAAGAACTGAGGCCCCCACTGAGGCCCTGAAACTGCGCGACGATGAGCTGTTCATCACCCGCACCTTCGATGCCCCGCTCAGCGTCGTCTGGCGCATGTGGCAGGATCGGGAACACATGATCCGCTGGTGGGGCCCCGAAGGCTTCACCGTCACCGACCTCGAGCACGACTTCCGCCCCGGCGGCGCCTGGCGCGTCGGCATGACGTGGGACGCCCATCCCAAGGGCTGGTCGGGCGGCAAATTCATCGAAATCGAGCCGATGCGCCGCATCGTCCTCAGCTTCGCCTGGGAAGACGGATCGGGCGGACCCACCGAGACCACCATCACCGTGCAGTTCGAGGAACGCGCCGGCCGCACCACCCAGCATTTCCACCAGACCCCGTTCCCCACCGCCGAATACCGCGATGGCCACGTCGTCGGCTGGAACTCGCTCTTCAACAAGGAAGAGCAATACGCCGCCGCCCTCGCCAAAGGCATCCAGCTCCCGCAGCTGACCTAAACCCACCCCCACCCATCGCCAAAGCCAATTGGAGCGTCTCCCTCCCCCTTTGCGGGGAGGGGACAGGGGTGGGGGGACTCTGCCCGCACAGACCTATCCGCAGCCAATCCCCGGAGGACCCAAATGCTGCTCACCAATAAAACCGCCATCATCCACGGCGCCTACGGCCATATCGGCTACGCCACCGCCCGCCAGCTCGCCGCCGATGGCGCCCGCCTCTTCCTCGCCGGTCGCACCCTTGCCAAGGTCGAGGCCCTCGCCGACGAAATCAACGCCGGCGGCGGCACCGCCGAACCCGCCGAAGTCGACGCCCTCGACGAAGCCGCCGTCCGCGCGCATGCC
>JBKJMF010000156.1:0-9676 GCA_046596525.1 Devosia sp.
CTCAAACCGCTGGTTTGATCGGGGGGTTCTTGATTGCCGCGCTTTCGAACCGGAAAAGTCTGCAACTTTTCCTGAAAGCGCTCCCGTGCCATCTGGCGATCAAATTGCGCGCGCCAAATTGACTCTTGGCGGACCCGAATCAATGGTGGGGCATGGGAGAGGCAGCACTCAGCGACACGGTGATCTCGTTCCGCCTGAAACGGGCGGAGGAGTTCGCGCGGCAGTGGCGGATCAACGCCAAGCGGCTACAGAGCCTCGCCAACAATCCGCAGACGCCGGACTCGGTGCGCAATGATGCGCTGGCCGAGGCGCGAACCGCGGCAGGGATCGTTGGGCAGCGGGCTACGGACCTCGCCGCGCTGGCGAAGCAACGCGGGTTCGCGGCGTGGGAATCGGACCCGAAGGTGGCGCCGCTGGTGGTGGAGATCCGGGCGGTGGAACATGCGCTGACTTATGCGGCGGATGCGCTGAGCAAGTAGGCGCACGCGAGCGGCTCAGTCGCTCGTCGCTTCGCTCCGATCGCGCATCGCAGGCGACGCGATACCCCTCATCCGGCCTTCGGCCACCTTCTCCCTCAAGGGGAGAAGGCACCCACCCGAGGGTGCGGTGCTTACTGTCCCATCTGGATGACGGCCTTGTCGGGCAGGTCGACCGGGGGCATTTCGGAGAAGGTGAGGGCGCCGGGGTCGCCGATCGTTTCGGCACCTTCGCCGCCGCTGCCGGCCTGCTGGTCGGAAGCGCCGTCGACTGAGATGGCGCCGGTGCCCTGTTGCTGGGCGGTCTGTGCGGCGTTGGCCTCGGCGTTGCCGGTGGCGGCAAACTGGCCGAGGATCTTGCCGCCGCCTTCGAGTTCCTGCTGAGCCGTGGCGACGTCGGTAGCGATCTCGACCTTGTAGGGCACCTCGAAGGCGCGGGGCGGGCTGATGACGATCTGGCGATCGTCGACTTCCTCGAGCCAGAGGTAGATGTGGCCAGGCAGGTTGTTGAGCTTGTCGGGCTCGACGATGCGGGTGGCCAGCAGGCTGAAGCGCTTCGGCATTTCGCCGGGGCTGGCCCAGCCGATGAGGCCGGTCATGGTGAAATACAGCACGAGCACCGAGCCGAGCGTCACGACGATAGCGGCGGCCTTGATCCACCACTTCCACAGCGAGGCGAGGTTGAGGCTGAGCAGCAGCAACGCAAGCACGAGGAACAGCGCGACGGCGCCCGGTATGGCGAAAGGGATTTGCACCAGGGTGTTCACTTGCGCACCGCCTGGATCAGCGAGACCGGCACGGTGTTGATGTTGCTGACGGCGCCGTCCTCATCGAGGGTGAAGCGGACGACGGTTTTCTCGTCGCCTTTGTGATCGAGGACGAGGGTGTCGTAGTAGACCACTGAGAGCTTGGGGTTGATCTTTTCGATCTTGATGGTCACCGGCACGGCGGCGGCGCTGGGGTTGGTGAAGTGGTAGATGTTGATGGCGTAGTCGCCCGGCAGAATGCCGCGCACGGTCACGGTTTCCTGGTTCAGCGCGATGTGGTGGGTGACGCCGTTGACGGTGACTTCGTCGAGATAGTTGCCGCGGTCGTCGCGATCGAGGGTGACGAAGCCCTTCTGCATCGAGTGGTACCAGACGACATTGCCGGTCGGGTCCTGGACATAGGTGTCGATGTCGTCGTCGTTATCGTCGGGCCAGGTGGTGGTGATGATGAATTCGGCGTTGGTGTCGATGATGCCCGACTTGGCGTCCGGCCGGATCAGCGCGAAGGCGATGAACAGCATCAGCGAGAAGCCGAGCAGGGCGTTGAACAGGATGTCGGTGAACGGCACGAAGGTGCCGTCGTCGCTCTCCGAGCCGCTGAAAAGGCTAGGGCCGTCCATCGTGGCTCCGCTCAATCGCGGGGACGACGTGGATTTCGCTGGTTTCGGCGATGAGCGAGAACAGCTCGCCGATGGCGCCATCGAGCTGGAAGTACTGGAACTTGAGGACGAGCGCCGTGCCGAGGCCGGCGACGGTGACGTTCAGCGCCACGGCCATGCCGCCGGTCATCCCGGATAGTGCCGAACGCAGGGTTTCGGCGTCGAACGAGGAGAGGCCGGCGATCGGGATCAGCATCAGGATGAAGCCGATGGCGGTGCCGAGCAGCGCCAGGCGCAACAGGCCCTCTGACACGAAGAGGCCGATCTTTTCGCGCGAGCGCAGCTTGTCGGCGACGGTGCGCAACAGCAGCGTCTGGTCGAGCTGGCCCTTGCCGCGCAGGTCGGCCTTTTTCACGAGGTTGCCGACATGGGCGGTGAGCAGGCCCGGCTCGAGCAGGGTGCCGGCACCGGTGAGGACATGCGCGCCGGCGAGGCGGAAGCCGGTGCCGCTCTCGGCCTCGATGGTGGCGCGCGCCTTGCGGGCGGCGATCAGCTCGCGGCTGATGTCGATGGCTTGCACAAGGCAATGGAGGCTGGTGATGACGAAGATGGCGAAGATCAGCAGTGAGATGCGGGTGTGGTCGGAGGCGAGCACGGTGCCGAGATAGTCGAGCTGCCACAGGGTGACGAGGCCAAGGATCACAAGTACGGTGACGATCAGCCAGCGCAGCACCGGCCCGTAGTCGCGCATTTCAGTGGGCGGCCCGATGACCGCAGCTTTCACGTCGTCCAACCCGTTCCTCCAGTCCCGGTCTGCTCTTCTCGTCCGGGACGGTGAGCGATGTTCTATTCAGGCTGGCGCAATCGCTAGCATGAGGGGGAGATCGTCTCTGCCTATGCATCGCATTGGAAATGCCAAGGTCAGAAGCAAGGTGCGCGACAAAGGTGCCGATTGCTGCGGGCCGCAACGCAGGTCAGGCTGATGATGGGCACAGGCGAGCTGGCCTCGGGGCAGTTGAGAGGTGCGGCAGTGATCGAGTGGCGTGAGCATCAGTATCGGCGGCTGATCGATGCGGAGACGCATGCGCGGCCGGTGCTGGGTATGGTGCCGTCGATCCGGATCCGGCGGCTGGCGTTCATGAGCGCCGATGGCGGGGCGGATTTGAGGGCGCTGCACGGGCAGATGGCGGTCGTCGCCGGCGTGGCGCCGGAGGGGCCGGCCTGGGCTCGGCAGCTGGCGTTCGAGCGTGATGGGCGGCGGGTGACGTGGGAACTGCACAACGAGTTCGCCACCATGACCTGGACTGGCGGGGCCGACGACTGGGACGCCAGGCCCGCGGGGATCGGGCTCGAGCTGCACGAGAGGCTGCTGCTGGTGTTTGCGACGCGCATCGACGTGATGCCGACTGAGGCGATTGCCGAGAGCGCATTGAGCGGCTTCAATCCGCTGAGCCTTTGCTACTCGTCGATCTTCGACGATGGGGCGCAGGCGGCGACCGATTTCCACCTCGATGCAGACGGCTTCACTCGCTTCGAGGTGGCGGCGGGGCGGAGCGGCGAGCTGAGGATCGGGGTGATCGTCAGGCGGCTCCTGGAGATCGAGACCTACCGTACCATGGCACTTATCGGGTTGCCGCTGGCGCGCGAGCTAGGGGGGCGGGTGTCGAGCTACGAGGCCCAACTGGCGGGCATCATGCAGAAGGTGGGCGAGGGCGATACGGCCGAGGACCACGAGGTGTCGCTGGCGGCACTGCACAAGCTCAGCGTCGAGATCAGCCGCACTGTGGAAGAAACGAGCTTCCGGTTTGCCGCGACGCAGGCCTATGGCGAGGTGCTGGCGGAGCGGCTGACGCGGTTGCGCGAGAAGGCGATCGGCGAGTTCACCACCATCGAGCGGTTCCTCAACAACCGGGCGCAGCCGGCGCTCGCGACGTGCAAGGCGATGGAGAAGCGGCTCCAGGCGCTGACGCAGAAGGTGCAGCGTTCGATCGAGCTGCTGGATGCGCGGATTACGCTGTCGATCCAGACGCAGAACCGCTCGGTGCTCGACGCGATCAGCCAGACCGGGCGCAGCCAGTACCGGCTTCAGCTGACGGTCGAAGGACTGTCGATCATCGCCATCTCGTACTACGCGCTGGGGATCCTCGGCTACATCTTCGAGGGACTGCACGAGGTGCTGCCGTTTTCGAAGGGCGAGATGCTGGCGGTGGCGGCGCCGGTGGTGGTGCTGCTGGTATTCTTCGGGATCCGGCGGCTGCGAAAGGGCGCTGGGCACTAGGCCACGCAAGCGTTGTGCCAGCGCCTATCGTGGAACGGGTGTGCTGGCGGCGGTGCGACTTGGCGTCGCTTGACCGCAACCAATGCGCCCGCCACAGATTGCCCAACGTGAGACGCCGGGACACCCGGCGCGCGCTTGGAGGAATGGGAATGAAGATCCTGGCTCTTGGTTTGGTGATGTCGGCGCTGCTCGTTGGTTCGGCCTATGCCGAAGGCGATGCCGCAGCCGGCGCCACGGTGTTCAAGAAGTGCGCGGCCTGCCACGCCGTCGGCGAGGGCGCCAAGAACAAGGTTGGGCCGGAGCTGAACCTGCTCATCGGCCGGGTGGCCGGCACTGCACCGGACTTCAAGTATTCCAAGGCGATGATCGATGCCGGCGCCGGCGGGCTGGTGTGGTCGGCCGAGACGCTGCACGAGTTCCTGACCAAGCCGAAGGACTTCGTGAAGGGCACCAAGATGAGCTTCCCGGGGCTCAAGGAGCAGGCTGATATCGACAACGTGGTGGCGTACCTGACCACGTTTTCGGCAGCACCGGCGGGTGCGGCTCCGGCTGACCCGGCGGCGGCTCCCGCTGCGCAGTAGGCCAAATACGACAGCATTAACAAAGCTCTCTCCGTCGACCGGAGGGGGCTTTTTGCGCACCCCCCAAATGGGGGGTATGCGACCTTATATTACCTTATCGAATGTGACGTATTGTGGTGACATGCAGGGCTAGAAATCAGGGCCCTCATGGATATCACGCTCAAGCAGATGCAGATTTTCCGTGCCGTGGTGATCGCCGGGTCGATCACCAAGGCATCGCGGCGCGTCGGGCTGAGCCAGCCGTCGATCAGTCAGCAATTGGCCAAGCTCGAAGAGCGGCTGGGCACGCAGCTGATCAACCGCAACCGCACCGGCACGATAAGCCTGACGCCGTCCGGCGAGTACTGGTTCAAGTTCTCCGACGACGTGCTGCGCAAGTTCGACCAGGCGATCGACGAGCATGAGAAGCGCCATGTCGACAGCCGGGTGTTCCTGCGGATCGGGCTGTCGCCCACGCTGCGGGGCCGGTTCCTGTCGGCGGCGGCGCGGATTGCCAGCGACGAGCAGGGTTTTGCCAAGTTCGAGGTGAGCTACGCGATTACCAGCAGCGAACTGGTCGAGCAGTTGCGGCTGCACCAGCTCAACTGTGTGATCGTCAATGACGAGGCGCTGGCCGAGGACCGCTCATCATTTGCGACGGCGCTGCTGTTCCGCGATCCGATGGTGCTGGTGGCGCCGGCGGAACTGCCGGAAGGGATGCTGGAGAAGGCGCTGACCAAGGGGGTGAAGCCGGCGCAGTTGCACACGGCGCTGACCCGCTATGTCGAGATCAGCGCCAATGTGCCGATGCGGCCAGTGTCGGACGCCTGGTACCGCTCGAACCTGCCCTATGCGACGCCGGCCTTCTCGGCGATGACCTACGTGGCGGCGACCGATATCGTGGCCGAGGGGCTAGCGACGACGCATGTGCCGTTGTCGCTGCTGCCGAGCCTGCCCAATTCGGTGCGGGCGCGGCTGCGCGTCTATACGCTCAGCGGCATGGACCGCTCGATCGTCCTTGCCATGCCCAAGCACCTGATGACGCTGCCGGGCTATGCCAATATCTTCAAGCGGCTGACCGATTTCTGCCGGCACGAATATGCCCAGAACGTCCCCGCCGACAGCGTGGTGGACCTGCCCACGCCGCAGCCGGTGCGGCTCGATAAGGAAACTGTCGTCGCGCGGGTTCCCGTGGGAGCCCAGCAGGATTTCCAATAGATGACATAGGCAAACTTCCCCTCGCATCGGTCTTATGTGGCGCCAACGCCTACCCAAGAACCGATCCTGAAGGGGGAGAACTCATGCGCCTGAAACACCTGATGTCCGCCATGTTGGCTAGCAGTTTGCTGGTCCTGCCGGGCATGGCATTGGCCGCCGACGTCACCGCCGCGCGGCTTTCCGCCGCGGGCAGTGATGCAGAGGCCGGCAACTGGCTGATGGTGCACCGCACCTATGACGCGCACCGCTTCTCGCCGCTCAGCGAAATCACCGCCGACAACGTCTCGGGCCTGAAGCTCGCCTTCGCCGTGCCGCTCGGCGGTTCCGAGCCGGCCGGTTTCGGCGCCGGCTCGATGGAAGCGACCCCGCTCGCCAAGGACGGGTTCCTCTACATCTCGGATCCCTGGGGCACGCCCTACAAGATCGACGCTTCGGACGGCAAGACGGGGAAGACCGTCTGGGTCGGTGATACCGGCGTCGACAAGGACCCGAGCCGGGCAATCCTCCTCGCCTCGCGCGGTCTGGCGCTGGTCGACAACCTCGTCATCACCGTGCTCAACGACGGCCGCGTCATGGCGTTCGACGATGAGACCGGCGACGTGGTGTGGGACCAGCAGGTCGGCAAGGAGCCGGGCGAAGGCTTCACCAACGCTCCGCTGGTGGTGAAGGACAAGATTCTCGTCGGCCAGTCCTATGGCGACTGGGCGACGCGTGGCTGGGTTGCGGCGCTCGACGCCAAGACCGGCGAAGAAGTCTGGCGCTTCTACACCGTGCCGGAGCCGGGTCAGCCGGGCTCTGAAACCTGGCTATGCGACCAGTCGGGCAACCCGGACTGCTGGAAGACCGGCGGTGCTGCCGCCTGGGTGACCGGCTCCTACGACGAAGCCAGCAACACCACCTACTGGGGTACGGGCAACCCGGTGCCCATGTACGATCCGGAATATCGTCCGGGCGACAACCTCTACTCCAACTCGACCGTGGCGCTCGATGCCGATACCGGTGCGCTGAAGTGGCACTTCCAGTACACCCCGGGCGACTACATGGACTATGACGAGGTCGGCTCCCAGCTGCTCGTCGACGCCAAGGTCGACGGTGAAGACCGCAAAGTGCTGGCGCATTTCGGCCGCAACGGCATCTTCTACACGCTTGACCGGACCAACGGCTCGTTCATCGCGGCGAACCCGTATGTGAGCAAGCTGAACTGGACGAAGGGGATCGACCCCAAGACCGGCAAGCCGGTTGAGTACGATGCGTCGAAGCCTTTGCAGGTCTATGCCAACGGCACGATGCGCCGTGGCGGCGA
Source organism: Devosia sp. (assembly GCA_046596525.1). Lineage (GTDB taxonomy): Bacteria > Pseudomonadota > Alphaproteobacteria > Rhizobiales > Devosiaceae > Devosia_A. Next base: position 7,202 of record JBKJMF010000156.1, read on the forward strand.
GACGGTGAACACCTGCCCGAACATCCAGGGCGGGATGAACTTCTGGCCGCCGTCGGTCGATACCGGCACCAACATCGCTTATGGCGCCGGCATCGAAGGCTGTTCGGACCTGACGGTCGAAGCCAAGGCTCCGGAAGACGTGGCGCCTGGCGTGTCGACCTTTGCGGGCGGTGCGGCAGCGGCCTCGGGTGCCCAGACCGGCGCGATCTTCGCGTTCGACGTCACCACCGGCAAGCAGGTTGCCAAGATCGACCGTCCCTATCCGAACTATGCCGGCGTGATGAGCACTCCCGGTCTGGTCTGGACCGGCGAAATGGACGGCACCTTCGGCGCCTATGATGCGAAGACTTTGGAGCAGAAGTGGTCGATCAACGTCGGTGGCACGTTCAGCGCCCCGCCGATCGCCTTCAAGGTCGGCGACAAGGAATACATCGCGATCGCGGCTGGCGGCAGCGCCGTCACCACCTTTGGGTATCCCGAGCTCGCAAACCGCCCTGCGGCCAACGTCCTCTACGTGTTCGCGCTCTGACAGGCTCGCGAGACAGACACAGTAACGCTGCCGGGCGGTTTACCGCCCGGCACAACTCATTGAAGAAAGAAGAGCTCCAAATGTCCCTGCTGTCCCGGAAATCCTTGGCGCTGCTCGTCGCGGCAGGCCTGTTCGCCGCCACGCCGCTGGCGCTGTACGCAGCGCAGCCGCCGGCGGCCAGCCCCGCCGCCGAGGCCCCGGCCGAAGTGCCGGCAGCCGATGCGGCTGCGACCGATGCTGCGGCGGTGGAACTCGACCCGCTGCTCGCCGGCGCCGATATCGACCGCGGCGTGGTGGTCTACGGCAGCCGGGGCGGCAACTGCGTCTCCTGCCACGGCTGGGACGGCGACGGGCTGGGCAAGAACCCGCGCTCGGAAGGCGCAGCGGCGCTGCTGCGCGAATCCGGCCTCGATGCGCAGGGCTTCATCGAGATCATCAGCTGCGGGATACCCGGCACGCCGATGCCGTATCATGACTCGCAGGCCTACAAGGATGACCGCTGCTACGGCATGAAGGCCGCCGATTTCGAGGCGGGCCAGGAGCCGCGCAAGGGCAAGGCGATCAAGAAAGAGGACATCATCAACCTCGTCGCCTACATCCAGACCCACATCCAGGGGAAACCCAAGGCGACCTACGAGGATTGCGCGTTCTACTTCGGCGCTTCGGCTGAGAAGGCCTGCGCCTTCCTGAAGAAGTAAGGCGATGCGGCTGCGCCTGCTGCCGTTCTCTATCGGCATGTTGGGAGCGCTGGCGGTGACCCCGCCGGTGCTGGCGCAGTTCGACGTCAACCTGGTGCCGGCCTATACGATCTGGGATATCGAGTTTGGCGAGCCGATCAGCCAGATCCCGCCCGAGGAAGTGGCCGAGATCGCCTGCGGCACCAATGGCGGGCCGCCCTCGACGCCGCTCAAGGATTTCGCTGAGTTCGAGAAATGCCCGGCGGAGCCGTCGGGGCTGCACGAGGTGTTCTTCACCAATGACGACGAGGCCGACTACATCGCTAAGGCGCTGGAGGCGGAGTATCGCGTCATGCAGGGCGGCACCTCGATCTATGCGCATCCGGTGGTGTTCTCGGTGCTGATCGATGCCGAGGGGATCGCCCGCGGCATCCGGATCGTCACCGACGAGCGGGCCGCGGATCGCGAGCGGCGGGTGGCGGTGACGCTGGCGCGCAACCTCAAGTCGCGCTACGGGCGCTGGGCGCAGAGCTGCGACAATCTCGAGCCGACGGCCGGACAGCTGCCGGTGGGCAAGGTGTTCGTGCACGAGATCTGCACCGCCGACAGCCCGGAGGGCGATGCGCGGATGCGGCTCGAAGCGACGTATTTCCGCAAGAAGGGGCAGACCTCCATCAGCCTCGAGACGCAGCAGATCAACAAGAACTACTTCCAGTCGGCGACCCGGCTCGAGGTGGTGCAGGAGCCCTATGAGCCGGACACGACACCGGTCCGCTAGGGAGCGGGCTTGGAGCGGTTGGCGAGGAGAGACGCGATGAGGATGGCGCTGTTCGTGCTGCTGACGGTGTTGCCGGGCGTGGCGCTGGCCGGGCCGGTGGAGGACCTGAAGGCCGGTGTCCGCACCGAGTGCCGCGGCTGCGATCTCTCGAACCAGAGCTTCAAGAAGGCCAACCTCGCTGGGGTGGATCTTTCTGGCGCCAACCTGAGCGGCGCGACGTTTCACCGGGCCAACCTCAAGGGCGCCGATCTTTCAGGTGTGGACGCGGAGGGGGCGAACTTCAATCTGGCCGACTTGGGGAGCGCCGATCTCAGCGGCGGGCGTTTCAAGGACGCAATGTTCTACGAGGCGCAGCTCTCCGGCGCCAAGATGGCGAAGGCCGACCTGACGGCGACGCGCATGCAGCATGCGCGGCTGACCGGTGCGGACCTCACCGGGGCCGATCTCGACTGGTCGGTGATGAAGGAGGTGCGGCTCAACAATGCCAACCT
>JBKJMF010000291.1:0-6289 GCA_046596525.1 Devosia sp.
CAGCAGCTCTTCGGCGTAGTCGGAGAGCTGCTGGAAGCGCTCGACACCCTCGACCACTGGCCCGAGAAGGTGCGCGTCATGCAGCGCAACTGGATCGGCAAATCCGAGGGCCTGCGCCTGCTGTTCGAGCTGACGGCGGAATACCGGCAGAAGTTCACCTCCATCGAGGTGTTCACCACCCGGCCAGACACGATCTTCGGCGCCTCTTTCATAGCCATTTCGGCCGATCATCCGCTGGCCGCCGCCCTCTCGGACAATGCCGAGATCGCCGCCTTCATCGCTGAAACCCGCCGCCATGGCACCGCCACCGAGACCATCGACAAGGCCGAAAAGCTGGGCATTTTCACCGGCTTGCACGTGGAGCATCCGACGAAGCCCGGTGCCACGCTGCCGGTCTACATCGCCAATTTCGTGCTGATGGACTACGGCACCGGCGCCATCTTCGGCTGCCCCGCCCACGACCAGCGCGACCTCGATTTCGCCCGCCGCTACGACCTGCCGGTGATCCCCGTGGTGCTGCCCGACGGCGCTGATGCGGACAATTTCGAAGTCGATTCAGAGGCTTACAACGGCCCGGGCCGAATCTATCACTCCGGGTTCCTCGACGGCCTCGAGATCGAAGCCGCGAAAAAGCAGATCGCCGAGCACTTCGCCTCGAAGACCGTCGACAACCGCCCGCAGGGTACCGTCGAGGTGAACTATCGGCTGCGCGACTGGGGCGTCTCGCGCCAGCGCTACTGGGGTTGCCCGATCCCGGTCATCCACTGCGAAAACTGCGGCGCCGTCCCGGTGCCCGACAAGGACCTGCCGGTCATCCTCCCCGAGGATGTGACCTTCGATCGCCCCGGCAACCCGCTCGATCATCACCCGAGCTGGAAGCATGTCGCCTGCCCGCAATGCGCCGGCCCGGCGACACGCGAAACCGACACCATGGACACCTTCGTCGATAGTTCCTGGTACTTCGCCCGCTTCACCGAGCCGCACGCCGCGACGCCCACGGTTCCGGGCATCGCCAACACCTGGCTGCCGGTCGACCAGTATATCGGCGGCGTCGAACACGCGATCCTGCATCTGCTCTATTCGCGCTTCTTCACCCGCGCCATGAAGGCCACCGGCCACCTCAACATCGAGGAGCCGTTCAAGGGCCTGTTTACCCAGGGCATGGTGGTGCACGAGACCTATCGTGACGCCGTCGGCGACTGGCTGTCCCCGGCCGACGTCACCGTCACCGGCATGGACGTTCGTACCGCGATCGAAACTAGGACCGGCGCGCCGGTCGAGATTGGCTCGATCGAAAAGATGAGCAAATCCAAGAAGAACGTCGTCGACCCGGACGAGATCGTCTCCACTTACGGCGCCGACACCGCCCGCTGGTTCATGCTGTCGGACTCCCCGCCGGAGCGTGACGTGCAGTGGACCGAGGCCGGCATCGAAGGCGCCAGCCGCTTCCTGCAGCGCGTCTGGAAGCTGGTCGGCGATTTCCTCGACCTCGAAGACGATATCGCAACCCGCCTGACCGGCACCGGCGACGCCGGCGTTCTGGAACTCCGCAAGGTCGTGCACCGCGCCGTCGCCAATGTCGGCGGCGAGATCGAAGGCCTGCGCTTCAACCGCGCCGTGGCGCAGATCTACGAACTCTCCAACGCCATCGCCAAATTCTCGCAATCGGTTGCGACCAGCGTCTCGCCGGCACAGCGCGACGCCTTCCGCGAGGCGGTGGAGCGCCTGGTCCAGCTCGTCGCTCCGATGATGCCGCACCTCGCCGAAACCTGCTGGTCCGCCCTCGGCAAGACCGGCATGGTAGTCGACGCCGGCTGGCCGGTCGCCGATCCGGCGTTGCTGGTCGATTCCACCGTTGTCCTGCCCGTGCAGGTCAATGGCAAGCGCCGCGGCGAGATCACCGTACCGGTCGGCGCCCCCAAAGAGCTGGTCGAGAAAGAGGCCTTGTCTCTCGATGCGGTTGCCCGCATGCTGGAAGGCAAGCCGCCCAAGAAGCTGGTGATCGTCCCCGACAGGATCGTCAATGTGGTCATCTAAGCCATTGTTGCGTAACGCCTTTGTCGCGCTGAGCCTGCTCGGCGCGACGGTCCTTGCCGGCTGCACGGGACTCACGCCGGTCTATGGCGAGCGCGGCATCGGCACCGAGCGTCATGCGCTGCAGTACGCCGACGCCAATAGCCGGCTCGAGCAGATCATCTACCAGGAGCTGGTACTTCGCTTCGGCCGCACCAGCGACCCGTCGAGCCCCACGGTCCGCATCACCACCTCGAACTCGACCCGCAAGCTGACGCGGTCCAGCGTCGTTCGCCCGTCCGAGCAACGGGAGGCGACGGTCACCGCGCTGATCGAGCTAATCGCCGCCGACGGCTCTATCATCCTCTCGACCAGCCGCTCCGCCGCCGCACTCTACACCACCGATAGCCAGGCCCTCGCCGCGTCGGAAGCCGAGCGGGAAGCCGGTGAACGGGCCGCCCGCGAGCTGGCCGAGACCGTCCGCCTCACTCTCCTCGGCGCGCTGGCTCAGTCGGCCAGCTGATGAGCGCGCTGAAGGCGCACGAGGTCAGCCGCTTCGTCGATCGCCCGGATCTCGAAGCCGGCATCATTCTCGCCTACGGCCCCGACGCTGGCCTCGTTCGCGAAACCGGCCAGCGCCTCGCCCGGCGCTTTGCCGGCAACGACGCCGACAGCATGAACCTGGTGGTTCTCGACGGCGCCGAGCTTGATGCCGATCCCTCGCGCCTCGCCGTTGAAGCCAAGACCATCTCGCTGTTCGGCGATCGCCGCGTCATCCGCGTGCGCAGCGCCGGCAAGTCGCTGGTGATGCCTCTCACGGAGCTGAAAGACGATCCCGGCTCGATCATCATTCTCGAGGCCGGCAACCTCACACCGAAGGACCCGCTGCGCGCGCTGGTCGAGGCCGCAAAGCTCGGCCGCGCCCTGCCCTGCTACCCGGACAACGACGAATCACTGGGCCGGCTGATCTCCGAGACCTTCTCCAAGGCCGGGATCCGCGCCGACCAGGACACCGTCGCCGCTCTCCGCGACACTCTCGGCAACGATCGCGAGATCACCCGGCGCGAGCTGGAAAAGGTCGTGCTCTTCGCTGCGAGCAGTAGGGTATTGACCCCAAACGATATTCTGGTGCTTTGCGCCGACAACGCCGCGCTGGTGCTCGATGAGGTCGTCGACGCCACCGGCACCGGCCACGCGGCTGACCTCGACACGGCGCTCGAACGCGCCATCGCCCAGAGCGTCAACTCGCAGCAGATCCTCGCCGGCGCCTTGGGCCACTTCACCACGCTGCGCCGCTGGCGCGTCGAAGTCGACGGCGGAAAATCCCCCAGCGCGGTGCTCGACAACGCCCGCCCCAAGCCGCACTTCTCGCGGCGCTCGTCGATCGAGCGCCAGCTTCGCCTCTGGACCGACGACGCCCTCTCCGCCGCGCTCGATCGCCTGCAACTCGCCGTAGCCGACAGCCGCAAGCGTTACGGACTGCAGGACACCGTCAGCCGCCGCGCGCTTCTGGCAATTTGTACAATGGCTGCAGAGCGTTAGCCGGATGTTTCACGTGGATCAGCGCGACGAACGTCAGCATTGCTGACTGAGTTCATATGCAGGATGGGCGTAGATGAACGCTGTCTGAATGCGAAATCGACTGCAAATCGATGGTTTCGGCGCACCAAGTTCCAACAATGAACCAGTGCTAGAGCGTGAAATTCTGCCGCCGCTGCTAGACGCCGTAGCCCGTCAGCTTCATGCAGATCCCGTCGAGCTGCTCGAGCGTGCGATACCGGATCTCCAGCCGTCCGCCCTGGTCCTTGTGGTCGATCGCCACGTGTAGCCCGAGCGCATCCGACAGCCGCTTCTCCAGCGCCGCCGTATCGGCGTCCTTCTCGTCGGCCGGGGCCGGCTTCCGCTTCGGCGCATTGATCTCGCGCTGCGTCAGCACCTCGGCTTCGCGCACCGACAGCCCGCCGTCGACGATGCGCTTCGCCAGTGCTGTGGGATCGTCGGCGGTGATGAGGGTGCGAGCGTGTCCGGCGGTAAGCAGCCCGCTGGCCAACAGGCCGCGGACGTCCTCCGGCAGCTTCAGCAAACGCAGCGTATTGGCGACATGCGAGCGGCTCTTGCCGATCACCTGCGCCAGGTCGTTCTGGGTATACTCGAACTGTTCGATCAGCTGGCCGTAACCCATTGCTTCTTCGAGCGGATTGAGGTCGACACGCTGCACGTTCTCGATGATTGCGAGCTCGAGCGCTTCCTTGTCGTCGACGTCGCGGATGATTACCGGAACATCGTTGAGGCCAGCCCGCTGCGAGGCGCGCCAGCGCCGTTCGCCGGCGATGATCTCGAACTGGTTCGGATCGTTGGTCGGCCGCACCAGCAGCGGCTGCATCACGCCCTTCTCGCGGATCGAGCTGGTCAGCTCTTCCAGCTGATCGGTGTCGAAGTCGCGGCGCGGGTTGGATCGGTTGGCGATCAGGAAATCGACCGGCAGGCGTTTGCTGCCGCTATCGGCCAGCCGCGCGCCTTCCATGGTCGCCATATCGCCGATCAGCGCCGCGAGGCCACGCCCGAGCCGTGAGGGTTTCTCGTTCATCGTCAATTCCTTCATGCGGCCATGAGCTGGCGCTCACGCCGGATAACTTCGGTAGCGAGGCGCAGATAGGCCTGGCTGCCGGCACATTTCAGGTCATAGAGCAGCGCCGGCTTGCCGTATGACGGCGCCTCGGACAGCCGGACATTCCGCGGTATGACAGTGTCATAGACGAGCGATCCCATTTCCGAGCGCACATCGGCCAGCACCTGCTCGCTGAGGTTGTTGCGGCGATCGAACATCGTCATCACAACACCCTGGATCGACAGCCGCGGGTTCAGCGTCGTGCGAATTTGCTCAATGGTTTGAAGCAGTTGGCTCAGGCCCTCGAGTGCAAAGAACTCGCACTGCAACGGCACCAGCACCGCGTCGGCAGCCACCAGCGCGTTGATGGTGAGGAGGTTCAGCGACGGCGGGCAGTCGATCAGCACATAGCTTACCGCCTGCCCGTTGATGGTGAGATCGCTCATCGCCCGGAACGCGTCGCGCAACCGGAAGGCGCGATCGGCCTGCTGTGCAATGGTGAGCTCGACGCCGAGCAAGTCCAGCGTCGACGGCACGATAGCGACGTTCGGCACGCTGGTCATCACTGCCGCGGCCGACACTTTGGCGTCGCCCATCAGCAGGTCGTAGCTCGAAACATCGCGGTCGATGCGCGAAATGCCAAGCCCGGTCGAGGCGTTACCCTGCGGATCGAGGTCGACGATCAGCACGCGCTCGCCGATCGCAGCGAGCGCCGTAGCCAGGTTGATCGCGGTAGTGGTCTTGCCGACCCCACCCTTCTGGTTGGCGAGGGTCAGGATTCGAGGAGCCAAGGCACGGCCTCCGAGCGTTTCCGCTAACTACATGGTTTTCCGTATTAAATTGCTGATTTCCAGCAATACGCCAGCTTCGTCGGTGGCGCTTCTGGTTATTACCACGTCGAAGTCCCACGCCAAACGACTTTCGGCAAGCTCCACAGCATGATCCTTGCCCTTGTGCAGGATCGCCCGGGTTTCCGGGCCGAAGAAGGGGTGGATAAGTTCCAGCAGCGCCGGTAGTGCTGCCAATGCCCGCGAGGTGATCAGGTCGAAGAATGTTTCACGTGAATCAAAACTGTCGGTCCGGCCCGCGTGTACAGTAGCGTTGAGGCCTAATTCACGGACTACCTGCCGGAGAAATGCAACCTTCTTGCCGATCGGCTCGACCAGGGTGAACTGAGCCGACCCGCCCTTCAGCGCGATGGCCATCGGTAAGGCCGGGAGCCCACCACCTGAACCGACGTCCAGAATGCGTTCATCCGTTGGGCGAAGCAGTGGCAGAATCTGGAGCGAGTCCACGATGTGCCGGCTCCACAGCGCACTCACTGTTTCACGTGAAACAAGATTATGCACCGCGTTCCATCTGGTCAGCAGTGCAGAAAACGATTCCAGGTCGCTGACAACCTCATCCTGTGGCCGCACGAAGTGCGCTGCGTACGGCCCAACGTCCGCCATCAGCCGGCCTGGCGCAGGCTGCCGCGTCGCACGATCGACAGGATCAGCGTGATCGCGGCCGGCGTCACGCCGTCCACCGCCTGTGCCTGTGCAATAGTCCCCGGCCGGCGCTCCGCCAGCTTCTGCCGCAGTTCCATCGACAGACCCGGCAACGCCGTGTAGTCAAACCACTCCGGGATCTCGCGGCTCTCATCGCGCTTCACAGCCGCGATGTCAG